>JALAGN010000030.1 GCA_022712415.1 Spiroplasma sp.
ATCGCTTGAGTGACGTTCTGCTTCAGTTCCATCTTCTAATGTTCCTTTAATTGAAGGAACATCCAATGGTGTTGGTAAGTAATCAACAACGGCGTCAAGTAATAATTTAACCCCTTTGTTTTTGAAAGCTGATCCTGCTAAAACAGGGAAGAATTCAGCTGAGATAACCCCTTTACGGATTGCTCCTTTTAATTCTGCAATGGTGATTTCGCCACCATCTAAGAATTTCATCATTAATTCTTCGTCATATTCAACGGCCGCTTCAACTAATTGTGCTCTTAATTCTTCTGCTTTATCTTTTAGATCGGCCGGAATTTCGATTTCTGTTGCAATTTCATCTGGTTTTCCATCAAAACCATATGCTTTCATTTCAACTAAGTCAATGATTCCATTGAATTCGTCTTCAGCACCAATTGGTAATTGAATTGGAGATGCTTTTGCTCCCAAACGATCACCGATTGTTTTAACAGAATATAAAAAGTCAGCACCAGTTTTGTCCATTTTGTTAACAAAAACGATACGAGGCACACGGTATGTTGTTGCTTGTCTTCAAACAGTTTCTGTTTGTGGTTCTACTCCACTTTGTCCATCAAGTACAGCGACAGCACCATCTAAAACACGCAGTGATCTTTCAACTTCAACAGTGAAGTCAACGTGACCAGGTGTATCAATGATGTTAAATCGGTGATCTTTTCAGAATGCAGTAGTGGCAGCAGAAGTAATAGTAATCCCACGTTCTTGTTCTTGGGCCATTCAGTCCATTTGTGATTCTCCTTCATGAGTTTCACCAATTTTATGAATTTTTCCAGTATGGAACAAGATTCGTTCAGTGGTTGTTGTTTTTCCGGCATCGATGTGAGCCATGATTCCGAAGTTTCTAGTTTTATCTAAACTATATTGTCTTGCCATTTTCTTTTCTCCTTATGTGAATGTTGTTATTATCAACGGTAATGAGCAAATGCTTTATTTGCTTCTGCCATTTTATGAGTATCTTCACGTTTTTTAATTGAACCACCAACGTTGTTTGATGCATCGATGATTTCATTTGCCAAACGGTCAATCATGTTTTTTTCGTTACGTAAACGAGCAAAGTTAACTAATCAACGTAATGATAAAGTTACTTTTCTTTCCTCGCTCACTTCGACAGGAACTTGGTAGTTGGCCCCTCCAACACGACGAACTTTAAGTTCTAATTGGGGTTTAATGTTTTCGATTGCTTTATTGAAAACTTCAATTGCTTTAGTTCCAGTTTTTGCTTCGATTGTTTCGAAAGCTTTGTACATAATGTGTTGTGCAGTTCCACGGTTTCCGTCTAACATAATTTTGTTAACGGCACGAGTTACTAATTTTGAACCATATAATGGATCAGGTAACACATCTCTCTTTTCAGCTGAATGTTTACGCATATTTTATTTCTCCTTTCGTAATGTTTTAGTTCAGTTATTATTTAGCTTTTTTTGGTCGTTTAGTTCCATATAGTGAACGACTTTGCATACGTCCATTTACTCCAGTAGTATCTAGTGTTCCACGAATAATGTGGTAACGTACCCCTGGTAAGTCTTTAACACGTCCCCCACGGATTAAAACAACACTATGTTCTTGTAGGTTGTGTCCTTCTCCGGGAATGTAGGCAGTAACTTCCATTCCGTTTGTTAATCTAACACGGGCATATTTACGTAAAGCCGAGTTGGGTTTTTTAGGTGTCATTGTCGCAACACGAGTACAAACACCACGTTTTTGCGGTGCTGAAATTTTAGTTACTTTTTTTAACAATGAGTTAACCCCACGGTTTAAAGCGGGCGCTTTTGTTTTTCAAGTTTTTGCTTTTCTTGGTTTGCGAACCAATTGGTTAATTGTAGGCATATTTATGATCTCCTTTCCACAATACCGAGTGTATCGTATACACGCATTACTAATTATATCTTATTTTTTGGGGGAAAATAAAAAATACTACAAAAAATGTAGTAAATTAAGTAATTTGTTATCCAATTTTACAAGTAAAATTGCGTTTTTACAAAGCTTCTTCACGAACCCAAGACTAAACAAGTACTGATTACTAAAGGAACAGTCACCTTTCAAGCCAATCCCGTTTGCGTATAGTCAACTTGTTTTCAAATTCACAAATGCTCGTTGATTTGGAAATGGGAGTCTAGACGATAATTAACGGCTGACGGGAAGAAATCGGCAAAGGAAACGGATCCAATAATATTTAAAAGTTTGGTGAAACCGGCACCATGACCATAATAGAGTATTTCTTGCGCATAAACTTTCAGTGCAAAACTAACTGTAAATCAAAGCGCAATAATAATCGCAAGGAAGATTTTTAATCAACTTCTCAGTTTGGGAATAGCGTCTAAGCACATGATAATTCCTAGCATTAGAATTCCATAACTAAAACTATTAAACTCGAACAAGAATAGCATATTTTTAACAACAACCGCTTGAAAGGCGGTATCAAATTTTGTATCTAAACTAATCGTCAATGTCATATAATTGATAATTAAAAAGACAAAGGCATAAAACAAAATAGTTAAAAATTTTGTCATAAATATTTTAGTACGACTCAACGGTGAAACAAGTCACAACTGTAAAGTGCGATTTTCCTTTTCGGCAATCATAAGAATCACATAAGCAATAATACCAAAAGCAAAGTTTAATAATAACTGTGCTACAAAAATAAATAGAAAAATCAATTGTCCAAATCCCGGACTTTCAACTGTGTTGAAATCGGCGGGATCATTAGTAGTGTGCGGGAAAAAAGTTCATTCATCAGAAACATTAATCGCAATCGCCATAATTAAAATCATAACAACTTGAAAGATCGCATAATACGGTAGTAGCTTCATCAAATTAGAACCAAGAAACGAAAACGTCCTTTTGGCACTTTGTTTAAAACTAGTTTGCATCTTGAGCACCTCCATTTGCTGTGACTTCCAATATTTCATATTGTTGCAATTCCACCATGACCTTTTTGAAATCAGGCATTGGAATTTTAAGCTCAAAAACCGTGTCCGTCACTTGATGAATATTTTCTGGCGCCAATGAAATAGTTAAATTATCAACTTTCTCTTTAAAAGTAACGCGGTATTTATTCAAAACATCTTTATGCAATGGTACTGAATGAGTGCTTGTTTTATTCTCTGCAATTAGCGGTGTTGGCGCTTGCGTTTTTTCAATTATTGCTTTAACATCTTCAACCGAAGTTGCTGAGCCCGCTTTTGCTTCTGATTTTAACTTTTCTAACACCTTAGCAACAATTAAGTCGACATCACTCGATGTATTTGAAGTGGTTGAACTTGGTTCTTGCTCCATTTCTTTTGCCTTCTTGACGGTCGAGACATTTTGCACCACTTCTCCACGAGTGTTTGTTAAAACACCCTTGTCAATCCGATAAACGAAGTCACAATTTTCTTCGACCTCTTCAACTAGGTGTGACGAAAAAATGATTCCTGTTCCCTTCGCTTTTAAATCGCTAAGATAAGTAAAGAATTTGTTTTGCATAATGGGATCGAGTCCGGTTGTCGGCTCATCGAGAATTAATAACTTAGGTAACCCCATCAAAGCATTCACAATGGCAACCTTTTGTTTATTTCCTTTTGAAAGCGACATAATTTTTTTATTTAAATCTAATTCAAAATACTCAGCAATCCCAATAACTTCAATGTATGGCACTAACTTAATTTTTGCCATCTGTTTCAAAAATGCTTTAACTTTCATTCGATTTGGTAAAGCAATTTCACCAGATAAGTAACCGACATTACTCATAATATTGGCAATGTCTTCTGTTATGTTTCTGCCAAAGATGGTAACAGCACCAACGGTTGGAGTTGTTAGACCCACAATTTGGCGAAACAAAGTTGTTTTACCCGCTCCATTCGGACCGACTAAACCAATCATTTCACCTGGCTCCACAAAAATTGTAATATTTTTGTTAAACAGTTTTCCGTTTATTTCTTTTGAAATACTTTTTACATCCAAGATTCTTTCCATACACTTCTCCTAAATTGAATAGTCACGTTTATGCATTCTTCAAATGTAGAAAGCAAATAACAGAACTATTACAACAATTCCAACCACAATCGGTGTGATATATTCTCCAGCATAAACAATAAATTTTTGCGAATACTGTAAATTCATGTTCCCGGTTTTGTCCGATAAAACATTGACGTCTGATCGATAACTAAATGCGAAGAACATTGTTAGCGAAATATATTGTAGATATCATAAGGCTTGTCATCACGATTTCGCCGATGTATTATTATATTCCGCTTGCATTAGTTCGCTTTGTGAGACAAATTTCACAATTAAAATTCCACAGTGATACAGCAAAATAAGAACTGCTAATCCGAGTTTTAATCCTGTTTTTTCTATTTTAATAAAATCTAACATCAGTAAGACGGCAAACAAGACCATCACAAAGATGAAGGCTGAAAAATAATTCAAGATTGTCGCACTTACAAAGCGACCATCATATTGCGGCACATTAAGCGAATGAACAATGATCAAAGTCACTATCATACACATCAAAAAGATAATTGCTTGATAAAACATGATGGTAAAGATTTTAATTAAGAAGATACTGGTTCTTGACATCGGTAACACCAATCACGAACCAATACTACGATTAGCGTATTCTTTATTAAATAGTGTTTGGTATCCCGCTATCAAGAAGACCCCATTTATTAGTGTTAATAAAAATGGTAGAAAGGCTTGAATAAAATAGATTCAGCCAATCCGACCAGGGTTTCGGTCTTGAATATAATAACCAAAGTATTCGGCCTTCACCGTTCCGAAGAAGATAGCAACAACCGCTAAAGAAATAAATAAACAAGTTAGGAAATAAGTTACTAGTGGTTTGCTTTGATATCCAAAAAATGAAACATATTTTTTCATCTTAATCGCCCAACCCTTCTTCAAAGAACGACAAGAAATACTCGCGTAAATTCATATCTTTCTTAACAAAATCAACATAGTCAATTTTGTTTATCGCAGTTAAAAAGTCAGTAAACCCACCAATAGGAATTTTAACTTCAGCTGTTTTACCGATTAAACGATGAGGAAAAGGAAAATCACGCATTTCATTTGCATAGTTGTTACTTGCAAAATTCACTTTGTAAATTTCAAAATCGATATTTATATCTTTTAACAATTCATTTTTGACGATACTTCCCTTTTTAAGAATACAAATACGATCACATAACATTTCAATATCACCAAAGGTGTGACTAGAAATCAAAATAATTCTGCCTTCACCACGGAGTTTTAAGATTAGATTAACAAACTTCTCACGAATTTCAGCATCGAGCCCAGCAGTTGGTTCATCCAAAATAATTACTTTCGGATCATGAACCAAAGCAGCAATAATCGCTACCTTTTGTTTGTTCCCAGTTGATAAATTTTTAATTTTTTTAGACCCATCTAATTGTAGAGCGTTGGCATATTCAATGTAGTTGTTTCGAATGTGACGACCATACACATTTTCCAAAAATTTGAAATAATCAGACACTTTCATATACATTGGTAAGTTCAATTCTCCCGAAACATAACCAATCTTTTCTTTAATCTGAGCCACCGGCACTTTGCCTTCTGCAGCAAGCAATTTGATCGCTCCTTGTTCAATATGAACCAAACCGACGACTTGGCGCAGCAAAGTTGATTTCCCAGCCCCGTTCGGACCAAGCAATCCTAATATTTCCCCCTCTTTTACTTGAAAAGAGATGTTATTGTTAGCTCTCAAAGTGCCAAAGGTTTTTGATACTTTATCAAATGATAAAACTTCGATTTCACTACTAGTGTTTTCATTCATTTCTTTCACAATATTCTCTCCCATTCTTTAATTATTTTATTAACTTCCTAAAATAAATTAATATTTGGTTTCATTTGGTTGAAAGCCGGTTCCGGCATCATGCCATTTTCAAATGGATAATGTAACAAGAGTGTTAGCATCATTGCTGTAATAATAAAGCCATTGCTGTATGCAATTAATAATTGCGTTCTTGGGCCTTCATACGGATCGTCTGTTCCTGGTTCGGGAATCACACTCACAAATCCTTGTTGAATTTGGCGATAAATTTGCCCAAATTGTAACAAGTTATCAATTAATTTTGTAAAGGCGTCTTGCGCATTTTGGTTAAGAATGCCGATTAACATTTTTTGGGCGTGCGCAAAAATATTTTTTTTATCGTTTTGCAACTCAAAACGGTCATAAGATTCTGTTAATTCATTTCCGATGGTTGCTAAGATTTGCATTGCAGTTGAGGCTAAAATATCGATCCCGTTAGACGCTTCAATTTTGTCCCCTTTGATATCTTCTTTTGCTAAGTTTTGTTTAATCGAATTTAAAACGTTGCAAGCATTAACAAAGACAAGTTGAAAGTAAACTGGAATGGTTTCATTGGGTGAACCAAATGTTTTTCATTCGTTTTTAACACTTTCTAGAATGGCAATGTAATCTTCAAGATGTTTAATATCTTTGAATTTTTCCTTTTTTTCATCGTATTTCATAATATCAGCTGGAACTGAATAATGTGTTCCAATACTATTCATGTAGTTTTCATAAAAATCATTGGTCATATTGAGAATAATTTTTTTGTACTCTAATGGTTTTTTTAATTGAGCCATACCAATACCACGTTTCTTTATATAATAATACTATAAAACAAGTGAATCTTGTAGATTAAAGGAGTGGTTATATGGCTGGTGGAATTTGAGGCGAAAGTAATACAAGAAATTTTCTTGCGTGAGCAGATAATTGCCAACGTCAAGCAATGGCAGCACGGGGCTTACACTTAAATACTAGTGTTAACTTCTCTAATATTTCAGATCCCCGGGCAATTGATGCCAAGGAAAAACTCCTAACTCTCATTCAAGGGAAAAAGGAAATTAGTGTCGCCGCCATCTACAACGCCATGGCACCCGAACTATGTGCTAACCCGACAACAAAAACCCTATTAATGCAATTGTATTATGAAAATAATTTACGCATCGAAAGTGTTGCTAAAAATGGGGCCGAAACAAACTTTGTCCTAATTTTTGAATCACGTCGTCGTGCTGAACCAAAAGTGACGCAAGTAGCTTCCAAAACAATTGTCAAAAATCAGTCAAATATTGAGGACCTAATTGATGACAATTGAAGAAGTCGGGGACGAAAATTAGAATTTGATAAAAAGGAAAAAGTTGAGCAGGAGTTCAATACTTCACTCAAAAAAGAGAAACCAAAAGAAATCATCCCGACAAACGAAAAACCTGTGCAAGATGTCCGTGATTTCTTGAAGGCAAACAATGTCAATACCGGAGCAACGCCACCACCACCGCGCGAGCGACGACCACGTGATATTCCGCCACCGCCAATTCCCGAACCAGTACCCGTTCGTATGCCTGAGGTCGAATTAAAACTACCAGAAATTGATTTGGCCCCAATCCCGGAAGTAACATTCCAAAAAATGGAACCGGTCTCAACCCCAAAAATGGAATTTCAAAATGATCTTGAGTTTGCCGGGTTGAGTTGTTTTGAACTCTATTTATTAGAGATGTACTTTATTGATGCAGCGGCCAACGAAAGCGATCGAAACAAGAAAACATATTTTAAAACCAATGCTTCATTATGTAAAACAAAAGGTGATATTTTGTATCTAGAAGAAAATAATAAAAGTGGCTTTGTTAAATTTATCTTAGGAATTCTGGCAATTTTAATTGTCACTATCCCAATTTTAATGGCCTATCTAAAAAATAAAGAACGAAAAGAAGCGAAAACCGAATACTTACGAATTCGCAAAAAACTCGCGTTCGAACAAGTTAAAAATAATTTTAAAAATAAATATCCACGTGTTGTGCACGACTAAAAAACGACCTTGCAAAAGGTCGTTTTATTATTGAACTGTTTTTTTGTATTCGGCTTTAAGCATTCCTGCTTTACCTTTGATGATTTTAAGTTCGCTTTTTTCATTAGCCAATTTTTGTTTTGCTTGGTTAATTGATAATTTAGCATTCTCAATTACTGTTTCTTGTTCAGCAATTTGGGTTTTTAATTGAGCTAATTTTGCTTTGTATTCTTCTTTTGTCATGATTATAGCCTCCATTCGTATATTTTAACTTATATCGCTCAAAAATATAAAGATATTCGTTGAATTATAATTTAATTTTTTTAAAGAAAATATAATATGCACAACCAACAATGCCTAGTCCAATTAATAGTAGGACAATTTCATAACCGGCAACACTATACAACTTCGAATATGGTCTTGGATTGGTGTAAGACGCAATGTTTACATCGCCAGTAAATTCCGCATTAGTTTCAGCTGAAGTATCAGCTCATCGCGAACCGTCGTTATACAATAACCAGTTAATTGTAGTTGTGCCATTATCGGCATCACGTAGATAATGTAATGGATGAATTGCTCCATTGGGAATTAACACGGTTTGGGCTGTTTCAAGCGCTGGAATCAAATAACTAAAAATTCGATTGACTGCTTTGGTGTCAGCTGCTTTTGGCAAACGATAAGTTCGCAAGTTAGCGATCAAAGCTGCCGCAATTTTGTTTCAAGTTAAGAGTCCTACCGAAGTGTTTTTATCAGTGGTATTAATTAATTCACCAACATAAGTGTATCCAATATTCAGATTCGGTTTTTTATCACCTCAAAGTGAATTGGTATACAAATATTCCTCAATATTCGAACGAATTGATTCCGGTGAAATGTTATAAGTGGCATATCGATAAATTAGTTGATTAAATTCTTTAATGCTTTTGTCGCCACCCGCTAATTTGTTTACAGTTCCAATAGTATTTTTTAACTGCGCTAAAGTGTAATCCTTTTTTCCGGTTGTATACCCGTTGCTATAAATACTATTTTGATAATTGATTGGTGTTGCAAAGTTATCAATTCAGTCGTTATTAATTTTGTAGAGAAATGTATCTTTCATTGCATCGTTAAATGTGACGGTACTATCAACGACTTTGTTAATATCATCGTTATTTAAAATTCCTGCTTCGAGAAAATCGGTTGAACCATTAACCCCGCGACGCATGACGTCACTCATGGATGGTCACAATTGTGACGATGACACCATTTTTGCAAAGGCAGAACTTTGGTTTTCCATGATGATTTTAAATCCGGCATCCGCTAAGTAAGATTTTTGAATTTCATCAACGCTTGTTCTTTCAAATAAGCTTTCGTTTGTGGTCACAACAACGACCGCCGCAAATGGCGAGAGTGCAATGGCCATAATGGCAATAGAAGTCATCCCAATTGCTAATTTGTGTTTGAATAAACTAAAGAAAAATAAAAAGATACCGGTGAGGATGAAGTCAAATGGAATGATAAGAAAGATCATGAGTGGTCAGTTACCCATTTGTTTGTCGTCGGCAATCGCAGCAAATAATAGTAATACTAAAAATGTCACAACGGCAAATCCGAAGGTGTAAATTTTGTTCACAACAAGACGCGACAAAAAGATCGCGGTTTTTGTGCGGCCTTTGCGCATTTCCAGATTCATTAATCCCATTTCATAGTCAACAGAATATAACATATTCAAATTGACAATATCAAAGACTGCGATTCCGACAATGGCAACAATAAATAATAAAATGAGACCTCAGGTTCAGGCGGTATGAAGTGTTGTTAAATACCCTGTTGGGATCATTAAAGTGACAATAATTGTGAATCATATTCATGTGAAAGTTGACTTAGAAGTTCTTTTGATGGCATTTTTGAAAATAAGACCATCAAAAGATTGGCAATGCATTTTAGTCATTTGCTTGCGCCAAAATCTCTTCTAATTTTTTTTCATCAATCACAGGTTTAGAAACAGAAATATATGAGTCATACAATTGATTCAGTTTTTCTTTATTTTTGTCAAACGGTTTTGAAAGAATAATTTTCCCGCGTTTAATAAAAATCACTTTGTTAATGAACGTTTCCAATTCGTCAATGTTATGACTGGTAATCATAATCGCAAAATGCATTTTTGACGAAAGGGTTTTTAAGAGTCCAATGAATTCTTTTCGTGATTGAACATCAAGATGAGTGGTTGGCTCATCTAAGACCAATGCCTTCGGTTGTGTAATTAACACAAACAGAAGTAATGCTCTCTTTTGCAATCCAGAAGATAATTGTGAAAACTTATATCCTAGTTTATCTCCAAGTTGCAATGCGTTTGCTAATTCTTCAAATAGTTTTTCAAAGTCATCCCTCGTACTATTCGGTTTTGATAGCATGTAATTGTAATAACAGTAATCCTTCACGGGATAATTGTGCGGGAAATTGTTTTGATCAGGGAAAAATTCAATCTCACACAATTCACTTTTGCCGATTGGTTTATCGTCACACAGGATTTCCCCGCGGGTTAAATTGTATTCCTGAAAGATGGTTTTAATTGTTGTTGTTTTACCAGCTCCATTGTTGCCAATAAAACCGATAATGTCACCCGTCTCAAATATGAATGAGACGTTCCTTAATATTTCCTTGTTGTTAATGTACTTAGTAACTTTTTTTAATTCAATTTGCATATATAAAATCTCCTCTTTTAAAAATCGATAGATTGTACATTATTACGTTGAATGTTAAGTTGGTGTTGCGATTAATCATCTGAGTTCACCGACAACGGTTGTATCTTATCACAACGGCAAAAGACTTAATTCAAAGTTTGTAAACTTTTAAGTTTAGTTGGGGCAATAAAAAAATGCCTTAACGGCATTTAATTAAAATTATTGTTTGATTCTTTTAAAGTAGATGGCATAACCAATTAAAACTAAACCAACCCCAATGCAAAGCAGTGTTAATTCGTATCCAGCAACACTGTACAGTTTGCTAACTGGTTTTGTGTTTGAAATTTTTTTAACTTGCATTGGTTCAGTTGATGGTTCTTTTTCATTGGCATTTTGATCAACTCAACGCGAACCATTATTGTATAGTAATCAAGGCATACTTGATGATTCGTTGTTGGCGTCCCTCAAGTAATGCAGCATATTCACAGCACCATTCGGAATGGCAATTGTTTGGGCTGTCATTAAAAATGGTAATCCATAACTGTATCCCATTTGAATTGCTTTGGTGTTTGCGACACTTGGAGCAACATAAGTTTTCACATTAGCAATTAAACTAGTCGCAATTTTATTTCATGTCATCAAACCAATTCCGGTATGTTTAGCACTTGTGGCAACATATTTTTTAGTTGCATCACGACCGACATTGTAAACTTCGCTTCCTCACAAAGTTTCAACTTGTAAATACTCCGGCGACGAAGAATTATCTGGCGCTTTTATTGTAAATTTAGCAAATTGCATAATTAATTGATTAAATTGTTTTAAAGCTTTATCTGCCTCCGGACGACTATTTACATAGTCGATCACATTTTGGAGATATTTTAGAGTTGTTGCTTTTTTGGCATTTGTATATCCAGAAGCATAAATACTATCATTAAAAGCAGTCGAATCCACTTTTGCAACTTCACTATTTTCATCAACATTTAATTGATACAATAATGTATTTTTAAGTTGGTCGATATCGCTATAAGCTAATGTATCACCGGTATATATTGACTTAATATCCTTAAGATTAACTAATCCGGCACCCAGAAAATTCATATTTTGATTATAGTGTGGCCCTTCCTTAACGTTTGTTAAGTTCAGTCAGACACTTGAATCATCGGCGAATTTTTTCAATTGATTATCATCATATAATTCCAAAACAGAATCAGCTAAGTATGATTTTGTCATTTCCTGAACGTCACTTCGTTCATTGACCGCTTTATTTTGGGTCACAATCATCATGCTAGTGAATGGTGAAATAAATGTGACCATAATCATCAACGATGACATCCCAATTGCCAACTTATGTTTAAAGATGGCAAAGAAGAATAGATAGATCCTAGTTAAAATGAAATCTAACGGAATAATTAGAAATACTAATAGCGGTCAATTCCCCACTTGATTTGAATGAACCAACGATGAAAAAATTAATAAGACGATAAACGTAATAACAGCAACCGACAAAGTATAAATTTTATTTGCTAAAATTCGTGAGAAAAACATCGCTGCTTTACTGCGGCCTTTACGCATTTCTAAATTCATGATTCCCATTTCATAATCAATGGAATAAATCATATTCAAATTTACGATATTAAAAACCATAATTCCAGTTGTTGCCAACAAGAACACTAAAATTAATCCTCAACATCACGAATGTGGTGTTGTCACTAAATAAGCAGCCGGAATGATTGCGACTACAATAATTGAAAGTCACACTCATGTAAAAACAGACTTAGTCGTTCTCTTCAAAGAGTTTCTAAAAATCAAACGATCAACAAATTTATTTTTCATTTTTACCCTCACTATTTTTGAAAATGTCTTCTAGTTTTTTCTCATTAATAATTGGTTTGTTGGTTGCAATATATTTTTCGTACAATTCGTTAAGACTTTCTTTTGTCCTGTCGAATTTTTTGGTCAAAACAATGCGGCCTTCTTTAATGAAAACAATCTTGTTGACAAAGGTTTCAAGTTCGTCAATGTTGTGACTCGTAATCATAATGGCAAAATGCATTTTGTCTGATAGTGTTTTTAAGAGTCCAATAAATTCTTTTCGTGATTGCACATCTAAGTTCGCAGTTGGTTCATCCAAAATTAAAACGTTTGGTTGTGTAATCAAAACAAAAAGCAGC
>JALAGN010000031.1 GCA_022712415.1 Spiroplasma sp.
ACAGAATTCTATACTTATGATGTGAAACGAACAATCTTGGCTTTAAAAAAAATCGGATACAAAATTAACGAGAAACAATTTGTCTTTGATACCAAGTCGGCAATTTATGTGTTAGATCCTGAAGCAGGAAACAAACCAGAGAAACAATTGCTGCGATTTACTGAGATTGATTTTATTGAAGATGATGAATTGATTTTCGGTAAAGGGATGAAGCGAACAGTTGCAATTTCAGAAAGTGTAAAAAAAGAATACATTGCTAAGAAAACTTTTTTACTTTCGACTGCAACAGAAAAAATCATCCATGAACTTCAAGAACATAATCAAAAAGAATTATATTTTGAAATTGATCATAAATTAAATTTTGTTTTATTACGAATGGAAGAAAACGGAATTGCCATTGATGAAGTAGAATTGCAAAAACAAACTGAAGCGTGCGCGTTAAAAATTGTTGCGATTGAAAAACAAATTAAAGATGTTGTTGCTGAATTTGGAGTTGAAGAATTAAATATCGCTTCACCAAAACAATTGAAGGAATTACTTTTTGACAAAATTGGTTTACAAGATCGTCACAAGGGAAGTACCGATCGTGAAGCGTTGGAAGAGTTAGAGCATGAGCATTTAGTTGTGCCTTTAATTTTAGAACATCGTAAGTTGTCAAAATTATATTCAACTTATTTAAAAGGTTTTGAAAAATATATTCGAAAAGGATTCGTGCATACTAAATTCAATCAAAGTTTAACTGCAACTGGGCGACTAAGTTCGTCTGATCCAAATTTACAAAACATATCGGTTCGTGATGAACTACAAAAACAAGTGCGAAAAGTTTTTGTTACGAGAGACAAAACTAATTTATTTTATTCGCTTGACTATTCACAAATTGAATTACGAGTATTAGCGCAAATGTCGGGAGAACATAACATGATCGATATGTTTCTTCACGACCGTCACATTCACGAGGAAGCAGCGCGTAAGATTTTTAAATTAGATGAACATACAAAAGTGGATTCTGATATGCGTCGTGTGGCCAAAGTTTTTAACTTTGGAATCATTTATGGCTTAAGTGATTTTGGTTTATCACGAGATTTAAAAATTTCTATCGCAAAGGCCAAAGAATTTATTCAATCCTATTTTGAAACATTTAAGGACTTGAAAAATTTTAAAGATGGATTAATTACTAGTGCACTGGAATGCGGATTTGCTAAAACAATGTCAAATAGAAGAAGATACATTCCGCAATTAAAAGAGGGCAATCATCAAGTGAAATCATTTGGGGAACGAATTGCCGTTAATATGCCAATCCAAGGAACGGCAGCTGATATTATCAAAGTTGCAATGATTAAAATTCAAGATGAGTTTGAAAGTCAAGGATTGCAATCAATGATGATTGCCCAAATTCACGATGAATTGATTTTTGAAGTCATTGAAAATGAACGGACAAAAGTTAAAGAAATCATTGAAAGAAATATGGAAGCAGCATTGAGCGACTTATTCCGTATTCTAAAAATCAATGACCCAATCCAAGTTAAGTTGGCAATTAGCTTTTCTGAGGGTCAAAATTGATACGAAATTAAGTAGGTGAAAAAATGCCAGAATTACCAGAAGTGGAAACGGTTGTTAGAACTTTAAATCGTAGTATTAAAGGTCAAGTGATTACCAATGTCCAAGTTGATTATCCAAAGTTGCTTAAGAACGTCGGGTCGATATCTGAATTTAAAGCACAACTAGAGCACCAACCAATTCACAATGTGACCAGAAGGGGAAAATACCTCATTTTTGCGATTGGCGACTTTTACTTAGTAAACCATTTGAGAATGGAAGGAAAATGGTTCTTTGAGCCGATTGAGACACTTTACGATCACAAACACGTCTTACTTCAAATAGAATTGGATGATGGCAATGTACTGCGTTTTCACGATACCCGTCGTTTTGGAACGCTGGATTTGCGCGACCGTGACACTGTGATGACAACCAATCCGCTAGCTAAATTGGGACCAGAACCATTTAGCGACGAGTTTACCAGTGCTTGATTAATGGCAAAGGCGAAAAACAAGAATGTCGCCATTAAGACCTTTCTCCTTGACCAAACGGTTGTTGTGGGAGTTGGGAACATTTATGCTTCAGAAATATGCTTCTATGCGGCGATACGGCCCGAAAAACCCGTTAAGTTTTTAGATTCTGATGATTGAGACACAATTGTGGCTGGAACCCGTTCCATTCTGGCAGAAGCCATTCAACACGGTGGGACAACGGTCAGCACCTTTGAATCATCCAAAAATGTTCACGGTATGTATTTTGAGCAATTAAAGGTTTACGGTCGCAAAGGGCAGCCGTGTTTAGAATGCCAAACCCCGATTGCAAAAATTAAGTTAAATCAACGCGGTACTTATTATTGTGGATATTGTCAAAAGTTTTAGTAAATGTGGATAACTTGGGGAAAGGTCGAAAAATTCGGTCGATTCGCTAAAAGTTATCCATTTTTTATGCAAGTTTTTTATAAGTTTTCAATTTTAAAAATATGAAATGAAAATATATTATTCTTAATAAGAACCAAAAAGGAGGACGTCTCATGCGATCAGTTAATTATCAAGTTAATAAATTAAATGAGATTGGAAGTAGTGAAATCCGTGTCGTTTCACAACTTTACACCCCAATTATTGGTAGAAAAGCCTTTACTGTTTATATGCAATTATTAAATGATGCTTACTTTGGCAATCGAGCTGTGACTTTTAATTATGAACACTTGCAAAAATTCCTACGTTTAACTTTGGAACAAATCAATGTTTGCCGTAGGAAGCTAGAAGCGGTTAATTTATTATCTACCCTATATGATGAAGACGAGAAAATATATTTATTAGAGCTCGACGCCCCATTAAGCGCGTATGATTTTTTTCAAAATACACTATTAGATAATGAATTGTTAAATCGAATTGGATCAGATGAGTATGAACGAATTCGATTTTTATTTTCAGACATTTCGTATGCTGCCAAAGAAAACTTCACTGATGTTTCGGCCTCGTTCTGCGATGTCTTTGAGCCAGATTTAAATAAACGCGATCTGCAACGAGCATCCACGTTATCAATTGCTAATCCCCACCAAAACGTGATTGAGCAAGCGGTATGAGACGAAGTCCATAATCTGTTAGCAAAATGAGACATTAGTTTCCCAGATTTAAATGCCGCGTCATTGCAAGCGTTACAAACTGCTGCTTTTGAGTTCCATTTAACACCAAAAGAATTAGCACTTGTGATTAAAAATACTTATAACAACGAAACTAATAGTATCAAATATGCTGATGTAAAAAATTTTGTGACCCAAGTTGAACCAAAACAAGCAACTTCAGACCAAATCCGTCAAAAACGCTATCAACAAAAAGTGATGGAATTTGAACAAAATGATGCTGTGACTTACGCCAAAGGTCTGCTAAAAGTGGCGATTCTCGAACCAGGCTTAATTAGTGTCATTCACGATATTCGCAGTCGTTTCAAATTACATGATTCAGTGATTAACGTGCTGCTTGATTACTCATACCGTAAAAATGAGGGCAAAATTGTTGGGGCATACATCGCAAAAGTCGCAGCGACACTAGCTGAAAAAAATATCAACCATCCCGAAGCGGCAATGGAACACTTAAGAATGGCGTTTGCCAATACTAAGGCGCCCAACCAATTTGCCAAACCCCAAATTAAAAAACCAAGAAGAAGTTACGATCATGAAGTGCAATGAACTGATGAAGATTTACAAAACGAATTATTCCAGGACATTAAATTACCCGACAATATCGAAGATATTTTGAAAGGGATTAAATAATGGCAACGCTAGTTGAGATGATTAAAGCCGACCCAAAGGTTCAGGCTGTTTTTCAGGAATACGAGGTTGCTCTTACTGACCAAATTGTGCTGCGTAATTTAATGAATCTAAACCTCTTCTTACAGGATGC
>JALAGN010000032.1 GCA_022712415.1 Spiroplasma sp.
TAATATAATTGACTTTGAAAATAAGAAATTGATTGATGATAGTTTTGTCAATGAAAACAATATTATTTTTTACCGTGGGGATGATATTATTAAGAAATTTAACCTCCGCCCAATTGGTTTCTTTGCCAGCGAATATTAGTAAAGAATTAGAATCAATTTTAAAGGACTAAGATTAACTAAAAATGGTATTTTAATACCATTTTTTTGACGACAATTTGTAATTTCCTCTTCTATCAAATTACAAATTAGTATACAATTAATAAGGTTGACTACCGTTTCAACCGCTCTTTTATATGTCTCTAAGTAGGATGCAAATCCTCACATATAAGGCGAGTCTAGACTGGAGGAAAATATATGTTCGCAATTATTAAAACAGGTGGAAAACAAATATCTGTTAAAGTTGGGGATGAAATTTTTGTTGAAAAATTACCAGTTGAAGAAGGAAAAAAAGTTACTTTTAACGAAGTGTTAATGATCGATGGGACAGTGGGGTCTCCTTTAATTAAAGGTGCCGCTGTAACAGGGACAGTCGTAAAACAAGGTAAAGAAAAAAAATTACGTGTTGTACGTTACCATCCAAAGAAAAATGTTAACAAAATCTATGGACACAGACAACCATACACAAAAGTTAAAATTGACAACATTTCAGCTTCAGGTGCTAATGCATCATCAACAAGCTCATCAGAAAAAACAGCTGTTGCTGCAAAACCAGCAACTACTGCAAAACCTGCAACAACTAAACCAGCAACTGCTACTAAAACTACTGCTGCAAAACCAGCAACAACTAAACCAGCTGCAAAAACAACCGAAAACAAAGGTGAATAGTCATGGTTAAAGTTGAGTTTAATCTTAGTAATAATTATTCGTTTCGCGTGACAGGTCATGCTGAAGCCGGCCCTTATGGTCAGGATTTAGTTTGTGCCGCCGTGACCGGAATCATGTCGGGCATGTTAAATGTCTTAGACGCACGATATGGTGATGAAGTCGCTATTGTCGTGAATGAAAATGAGATTAAAATTAATGCTAATACAAGTAGCCAGGAAATGTTTCAAGATTTAGAAACATTACTGCTACAACTACAAACTTTGGAACTTCAATATCCAAAGAACATCAACATCAAGGAGGTGCACTAATATGATGAAATTTTTATTAGGTTTACAATTCTTCGCTTCTAAAAAAGGGGTTGGATCAACAAAAAATGGTCGTGACTCAGAATCAAAACGTTTAGGAGCTAAGAAAGCTGATGGACAATTTGCTAATGCTGGTTCAATCATCTTCCGTCAACGTGGAACAAAAATTCACCCAGGTGAAAATGTTGGACGTGGTGGCGATGACACATTATACGCAAGAGTTTCTGGTATTGTTAAATACCAAAAATTTGGACACAAAAGAACACGCGCAGTTGTTATTCCACAAGAAACTAAATAATTTAAAAACCGGGGAAAAAATCGTTAATTGCGATTTTTTCTTTTTTTTCCCGTAAAATATATTGGTGGTGATGATATGGACATTATATTAATATTTGTAGCTTTTGCAGTAATTTCGGTCTTAGGAACTTTAATTCGTTATTTTGCTAACTACGTTAACCGTAAGAAGAACGGAACAACAGCCGAAAGCTTCGGACCTAAAAAAGGTGGTTACTCAACTTCGCAAATTAACAAAGCATTTCTTAGTTACAACAATGCTTTTTTAACAGAAGATAATAAAGATGTTCCCATTAAGGGTTTTAATGTCCGTGTTCGAATCAATAAACAACCATTTAATTCTGATTTTTCAGAAATTAAAGCACAATTTAATGCGACCACAGCCCAATTTGTTGTGGAAGAAAGTCATAAATACCAAAATTTATTTAAGGAATATGCCAATGCTTTAATGCAATTGGCCGGAACAGAACGTTTTGAATATAATACTAACGACGAAATTGCCGAAGACATGGCAAACTTGCTTGATAGTGCTTATTTACATTATCTTTCGAGTTTTATTGGTGAAGCAGTTCCAGAAATTCTAAAAACCGGAACCGACACTGGTGCGGCCGTTGCAACTGCCTTGGAAGATTTCAATAATGCCGTCGCGGCGGATTACCGTGAATTGTTAGCGGCAAAAGAAGTAGCACAACAAAATACTGGTTTCTTTGGAAGGCAAGGGGCGTGAGGCTTTGGTGGTCAACAAGCATCACAACCAGTTCAAGAATGAACCCAATTAGATAAAGCATACGGCACAATGGGTCTGAATCGAAATGCAACAGATGATGAAATTAAAAAGAAATATCGGGAATTAGCGAAGAAATTTCATCCCGACCGTAATAAGGATCCGAAAGCGAAGGAAATTATGGCCGGGATTAATGAAGCATATACCTTGATAAGAGAAGAAAGAGGATTTTAAGCATGCTCGATCAAAAATTAGTTGAAAAGGAATTGACGTATTCCGGATTTGATGTTGCTTGAATTCAAGCGGCAACTGAAAAAAATGACATTGCCAAAGATTTGTGAGAGAATTTATTGACCAAAATGGATGAAGACATTATTGTCTTTAGTGCCTTTTTTGGTAAATACCTCAAACAAGATTGCTGTGCCATTGCAACTAACCGCAAACTATATTTGAGCTTTGTTGATTCTAAAACCAATGAGAAAATCATTGAGGAATTGAATTATCTTAGTTTAAGTAATCTTAAAATTGATAAAAAGAATAAAGAAATATTATTAACCGTCACAATTGATGCGGAACTAACAATTAAAGTATCAACCAGTATTCCGTTAATGGTTACCCATTGACGCCGGGTGATTTTTGACGAAATCTCAGCACGAGCATCGAGTGATGAATCACGTCACTCGTTGACAGACACCTTGGCGAAAAGAATTGAAGGCCGCAAAGATGATGTTGACATTATTGAGTCAGAAATTAAGTTTGAACCGTATAGTTCTGGGATTGTAAATAAATCCTTTGATGAAAACTTCAAGAAAATTCGCACCATTTATCACGTTCGTCGAATCATTACCGGAATGTTAATTGTGTGAATTCCAGTCTTGTGTTTTTCGGTCTTTTTGGCAACATGAAGATTTGATGTCTACATGAATGATGGGAATGGGATCCGGAATTTAACCCATATCTTACCAACCGCTTCCAATGTCATTGTTTTAACATTGTCAGGTGGAGTCTTAGGAACGACCATTTATTTTTACATTTACCAAAAATATTTGCATAACCGTTTAGTTAATAGCCTTTGTTACTTATTAATGATGTTTTTAGTCATTGATATTATTGCTAATATGGTGTCACTGATTACGATTTCTTCATTAGCAAATCAATTAGTCATTAAAGGGGCTAATTCCATTCAAGACGAAAACTCGTTATATCATGCGTTATCAATGGTGGAATTACTAACAGGGATTCTACTGTTGGTCACAACTGTTTTCTCTTTTGTTCCAATATTGATTCTAAATATTGGAATTTATCGTAAGAATAAAGCATAATAATAAGGAAAGGGGTAATATTATGAAAATTGAAAAAGAAAAATTATTAAATGATTATTTTCCGATTGCTTTAGAAAAGTTAAAAGACATGATTCGTATTCCTTCATATCGTAAGGACGATTCAAGCGGAAAACCAGTTCCGAAGGAAATTGCGGACTGTTTAAAATATGCGATTGATTTATGTCAATCATTTGGTTGAAAAACCTTTATCGCACCAGATAACCGTTATGGTTATGCCGATTGAGGAACTGGCGATAAATTATTTGGAATTCTTTGTCACCTTGATGTTGTTCCTGGTGGAGACCTATCAAAATGATTTACTGATCCATTTGAACCCATTGAAAAAGATGGTAAATTAATTGGTCGAGGATCTTACGATGATAAAGGTCCAACTTTAATGAACCTTTATGCGGCGAAATATTTAATGGATAACGGGTTTGAACCTGATTACACTGTCCGTTTTATTTTCGGAACAAGTGAAGAAACAACTTGAGAATGTATGGAAGCATATACTGAACGTGAACGTTTAGTTGATTTAGGTTATGTGCCGGATGCTAACTTCCCCGTTGTTTATGCTGAAAAATACATTACTGATGCGGATATCACTGGGAAATACGTTTCCACTTTCACTTTAAAAGGTGGGGAAGTTTACAATGCCGTGTGTGATATTGTGCATTACAACGGACCAAAAACCGAAGAAATTAAAGCCTACTTAGACCAAAACAACATTGAATGTGTCGCTGAAAATGATGGTCTAACAATTCGCGGACAATCAGCACACGGAAGTTTCCCTCATAAAGGGGTTAGTGCCATTACGTGAGCACTAGAAGCAATTAATGAAGCAGGGATTTACCATCCATTAGCTAAATTTAGTAACGAATACTTACACAACAAATTTGATTTAAAAGAAATTGTTGGTGACTTAACTGATGAAACTGGACCATTAACTGTCTGTGCCGGAAAAGTTGATATTGATAAAACTGAATTTAAATTAACCTTTAATTTACGAATTCCTTGTACGCGTGATCCAAAAGTGGATGTGAACGATAAATTACAAGCATTCTTTGAAGCAAAATTAAATTCCCAATACCAAGTTGTTGGAAATGAAGACCGTGTCTTCTTTGATTTAAATAGTGATACCATTAAAAACATTATGAAAGTCTACCAAGAAGTGACAGGTGACACCACTTCAAAACCAATTGCGATTGGAGGAGGAACTTTTGCCAAATCAATGCCGAACTTAGTTGCCTTTGGTGCTGAGTTTGATATTGATAACACTTCAATGCATACCAATAACGAGTTTGTCTTGATTGATGACTTGAAAAAAATGATGGAAATTTATGTTAAATCAATTGCCATCTTAACTAAAAACTAAGAAAACAACAGAAACACCCGCTTAAAACGGGTGAATGTAATCCTCAATTCTTTATAGAGGATATATGAGTTTTTTTGTGCTCTTAACTCTATACAACTAAAATTATATTCAGAAGCATAAATAAAACTATTAGATAAAACGAAAGGATTATTTGATATGAAAAAATTATTAGGAATGATTGGCGTATTTGGTATCTTTGTCGCAACTACTGCTAATGTTGTCGCTTGTGGAGAAACTCCAAAAGAAAACAACGATGACAACAAGGAAGAAGAAAATGTCGCAATATTTGATATTGACAAACTATATACATTCGGACAAACACACTTTGAAATTGACCTAGATAAGTACACACTACTTGCTCAATGGGGTTTCTTAGACTTCGGGTTGTATCAAGGACACGAACAATTAAGTTTCCAAATCGATTATCAACCGATTGATAATTTTGGTAAACACACGAACATCATAAAAGTTCCGAGAGCAGATTACCATTATGACTATATGCCACCGGATGCCACAAAAGAAAACAACAAAATTGCAATCCATTTAAATAAAATGTGTAACATTTGAAACCACAATGTTGCGGGACACTATATTCTAAATGAACAAACACTGTTTTTAAACGGTGATTGATTTTAGTAGGAGGAAACAAAATGACAAAAGAACAAA
>JALAGN010000033.1 GCA_022712415.1 Spiroplasma sp.
CAGCAAGAAAGGTGATTACATGAAAAATGCATGAAGCGAATTTTTACTGTGAATGAAAAATAAGAACTACGAGTGAAGATTCAAATTATTTATTATGACACCAATTATTATTGTTTTATTAGTGATTGACTGAACAACAAAGTCTTGAGCAGTTCATCATTTATTGCTAAACCAAAATACCAAATTTATGCCAGGCTTTTTACGTTTTGGCTACGTTATTAACCAAGGATCAGCTTATGGAGCGATGGCAGATAACCCGGGATTGGTTATTGCTTTGGCATCCATTATTACCATTGTTTGTTTGACATTGTTTTTAGTTAGTTCTAATCGCATGATCATTACAACCTTTGCCATTATTTTTGGTGGATCGTTTGGAAACTTATTAGGGCGTGCTTGATCGCCGGACGGAAATGGAGTCGTTGACTTTTTAATCTGAGATTTTAAAGGTGCTGACGGGTATATTTTCAATATGGCCGATTTATTTGTTAACATCGGAATTGGATTTGCCATTTTAACTGTGATTTTATATGTTGTTGAAGTACTGATTGCCTTCAACCGTCGTAAACATAGTTTAGACGCCTATGAAGAAATTACAGAATTAAAACAAGAAATTGAAATCAACCGTACCAAAATTGAAAACATGTTTTGAAAAAACTCGTACCATAAATGAAAATTAGCAGCAAATATTAAATACGCTGAAATTGGCGAATTAAAAGCACAAATCAGAGTCATTAAAGCTAAACTGAGCGGCGAAAAACAAATTAAAAGAGCTGAGAAAAAAAATAGTAAATAGGGGACAATATGGAAACAATTAAAATTAAAGCGACAATCCAAGGTGAGCGAATTGATAAATTCTTAACAAATTATCTGCAAGCTGACTTTGATTTTTCGCGTAGTCTGGTACAAAAATATATTCTGGACGGTCACGTCAAAGCAAATGGTGAAGTTGTCACTAACAACTACAACGTGTTGTTGGACGACGAGATCGAAATTATGATTCCTGAACCCGAAAACTTGGATGTAAAAGGGGAAGACATTCCCTTTGAAATTTTGTTTGAGGATGACGATTTAATTGTTTTAAATAAACCCAATAACCTCGTTGTTCACCCGGCACCTGGAAACCAAAGTGGAACGCTAGTTAATGCTTTGATTTACAAAATGAAAAAACTCTCATCGATATCTGGTGTCTTACGTCCCGGAATTGTCCATCGTTTGGATAAATTAACAACCGGACTAATGATTGTCGCCAAAAGCGACACTGCGCACAAGAAAATTGTTGAGATGTTAAAAAAAGGGGAAATCAAAAAGATTTACCGCGGGATTGTGCACGGTGTTGTCAATGAAAATAAAGGACGAATTGAAATGCCAATTGGGCGTCGCGGGGGTGACCGCAAAAAAATGGCCGTCACTGGTAAAAATTCAAAACACGCGATTACTAATTTCACCGTGTTAGAACGTTTTGCTGCCTTTACTTATGTTGAATTTGACATTGAAACTGGGAGAACCCATCAAATCCGTGTCCACATGAGTGCCATCGGTCACCCGATTTTAGGTGATCCGCTATATGCTTCAAAAGCTGATGCGAAAGAAGAATTTGGACAATATCTGCATTCTTATCAAATTGAATTTGTCCATCCCATTACAAATAAAAAATTATCGTTTAAATGTGAACCACCCCAAACATTTATTGATAGAATAAAAGAGTTAGAAAAGTAGGTGAAACAAATGGCGGATATTACTTATGCCAACCTGAAACTAGGGCTTGTGCATTTTTTACTAAAATTGTACAAGTACAAAGCTAATAAGGCCAGTTCTGAATATGTGACATATTTAGAAAATAAAAACGCACAATATCCACTGATTGTTTTATCAACTGTGGAATTTGACCAAGTTACAATTGATCAATTAGCCGCAACTTTAAGAAGTGCTAAACACGACAAAGTCAATGTTTTAAAAATTGCTTTGAACAATGATGCAAAACCAGCACCAGATTTAATTGTGATTGATAATCTGATTTTTTATAAGGACAAGTTACGCGAATTATTCCCCAACATCGACAAATTGCACATTGAAGCAGCCAACGATGTTGTTGACGATAACGAAGAATTGTCACCAGAAGATTTAAGTGAAATGTTGAGCGACCCGGAACATGCCGAAAATAAAGAGTTGCGTGAATTAACAGCTAAAATCCGTTCCGGATTTACGCCCGTTGCTTGAATTCTATTTGTCATGTTTATGGTGTTGCCAATTGCCTCACTAGCCTTAACATTTTGATATGGTTCGAAAGGTTCTTCATACTTAAGTTATGGATCGGTTTCAGCCCTTGTTTTTGGAGGGAGTGACCGTAATCTAACAATTCTGGCCGGACAATTCTGAAGAATTTTCACCTTTGGATTGAACGGAGGAACTGGTTCGATTTTTGTCGCCGGGGTGGAAGTATTAATTATCGGATTCCTGATATATTCAGTGTCCAAATACACTGAAGCGGCGATTGGTTCGTTGCGTCTCTTTGTTGGTGTTTTTATTGCTTATGTCTTAACCGGATTATTTATGACATCAGTGCCAAAAGCGATTACTGCTGGGCCGTACGTTATTTTAGCAACACTGTTTAGTATGTTAGGATTTTCAACATCACGTAAGAAATCACCAATTACCGTGATTTCGCGTTCGAAA
>JALAGN010000034.1 GCA_022712415.1 Spiroplasma sp.
AGTAATTTTTGATTTTGTTTGACTCGCTACTTTTGTGTAGAAATGCGAATCATCAAAATAAGCATCATCAGTAGTTGTCGCATCTGTTTTAACAGTTCCGTTAAATAAAACGTAGTTTTCGACAAAATAATTTACAACATCATCATCAGTTTTGTCACTTGCTAGCACATTACTCATAACAGTTGGAACTAGGTTAGAAAAAATGTCTTGAACTTTAAAAGCTTTAACAGCATTTTTTTGCATTGTGATATTCACTGTGGCACTATATCTTCCATCAGTCGCGAAGTCAGCGGTTTGTGCTTCACCGTCGTACACATAATTACTTGTATCTGAAATGTAATCAAATTTAGCATCTTTGATTAAAGTTTCTACATCTTTGTAGTTACTTACTTTACCAGTCGAATTAGCGTCTTCAAAAGAATCGGCAATTAAACTACCTTCGGCATATGTTACTTTGTCACTTGAACTATTTCTTTGAATATATTTACCATTAAATAAGTCATATAAAACGGCTTTAACATCATCTGATGTATCAGTTGCGTCATACACATTTCTTAGTGGTACAAAAACATGATCGTAAAATTCTTGGTAACGGTCGTCTTCATTATCAAGAGTTGAAACCGAAAAGAAGTAACGAACATCATTTAGGATTTCATCAATGTCAGAGAAGAACAATAAACTTGTTCCTTGATTACTTTGACTACTGTCACTACTACTTGAAAGTGAAGTAATTAAATCACTAAAAGCAGTTCCGTTTAATCCGTATGAAACATACGGTGATTTAGCCGAACCACTAGTTTTAGTTGTTGCTTCGGCATTAGTAAAGTAACTTGAAAGCGGATTTCTTTCTGTATCACTAGTTCATTGAATGTCTTTAAAACTTGAATCCGTAATTAAAACAGACCCACTACGACGAATATTATTTTGGAATTCACGGGCATCGTTGTATGTTCCGATTGGAGCTGTTACTTGTAAGTAGTTGGCTCCCCCTTGTGAAATCCGAATATCTTTTGAACCAAGCGGATTTAAACGCGAAGCTAAAATATCAGCGGCAGCAGCGGCGTCCCCATTCGGTTGACCGTCGGTACGAGCATCAACTTTGGAGTTATAAACTCCGACTCATGCTTGGTAACTCTTCGTAAAGTCTTGTCCCAAAGTATATGAATCAGCAAATTTTGTCGAACTAAAAATTAAACCAAGAACAAGACCAATTCCGATAACAAAAATGGCAATTACACGAATAATTGCATTTAACGATATTCTCTTTTTAGTTTTGTTCATACGTTCAACTTTTTGTTTCATTGTGTTTAACCCCTCAGTATATCTTCCAAGTCTTCCTCAATGGAATTACTTTTATCAAGTATGGCGTTGATATTTAAATATTCAATAATCATATTAATTCGAACATTCATAATGTAGTACGAAACTTCATTTAATGAACGCACATTAATGTTTTTCAGGACGACATTTTGTAAGTAATTAACTAAGTCCTCCATTGTTAAAGTTTTTAGTTGGCGTCTTAATTCAAAAAACTTTAGTGATAATAACTTTGAAATCGATTCCTCTAACTTCATTACTCATCACCTGTTGGTTTTTTCATGTTAGACACAAGCGCACTTAACGGGTTTTCATACCCTCTTTTTTCCGCTTGGCGTTTTAGAATACGTTGGCGTAAAATGTCTGAATCATATTCGGATTTATTCATTTTCTTCAATTTCTTTTGCAATTCTTTTTCTTGCGCTGCATCCGGATCGTTTCACATCTCAGCATTAATCACTTGGCCTTGTGTTTTGGCGTTTTGAATAATGGCTGCTAACCCAGTCGGTTTTGATTGTACCCGACGGGGTTGTTGCGATGGCTTTGTTGCAATTGGGGTTGGTTTTTTTGACCGCGCACTTTTTGGTGCTGGTTTTTTTTCTTTTCCCGAAAGACTTAATAACTCATTCAAAGCCTCTTCGGCTAATACGTCCTCAATTGTTTTGTCATCATTTGACATGATAATCACTCCTAAAAACATATATATTTTAAACTAAAATGACAGGGTAATTCGTTTTTTTTCGAGATTAATGCGATATTTTTTTGCCAAAAAGTGAGGTTTTATCGGAGAAAAAATGCGGCGAAAAAAATCCCACCGCGAAATGAGGTGAGATTTTGTTGTTTTTTAGGTTAATATTAATTATTTAATTGCTTCGTAAGCTGTGTTAACAACTTCTTCTAGCGCTTTACATGAAGCATCAAATTGTGCTTGTTCTTCTTTTGATAATTTGTATTCCACGATTTCTTTTCATCCATCACCATTGATGATAGCTGGAACTCCAGTATATAAACCTTTGTTTTTGTATTCACCGTTTAATTGTGCTCCAACCATTAAGATTGAACCTTCATTATTTAAGATTGCTTTGACAATACGAGTTAAGCAAACACCAATTCCGTAGAATGTAGCACGTTTCAATTCAATAATTTTGTATGCCATATTAACTGCTTCAGTACGAATTTCATCAAGTTCTTTTTGACTAATTTTTCCTTCGGCTACGTAATCTAAAATCGGTTTGTTGAACACAGTTGCTGTTGTTCAAGCGGCAACTGATGAGTCACCGTGTTCTCCCATTAAGAAGGCGTTAACTGATTGTGGTGCAACACCTAATTTTTCAGCAGTCAAACGACGTAGACGAGCTGAGTCAAGAGTTGTCCCTGATCCAACGATTGAGTTTGGGTTAAATCCAGTTACTTTTTGGTAAACAGTTGTTAAAACATCAACTGGGTTTGAAGCGATGACTGTCACTCCTTTAAATCCTGATGCTTTAATTTGAGTTGCGATATCTTTCATAATTTTAGCGTTATCAGCAACCATTGCTAAACGAGTTTCCCCTTCTTTTTGCGGACGTCCTGCTGTAATAACAACAACATCAGCATCTTTACAATCCGAGTAGTCTCCTGCTTTGATTGATGTAAATGAGTTATCTCCTAAAACAGCCATTGTATCTGCTAAGTCAATTGCATTTCCTTCAGCTGCATTTTTAAATACGTCGATTAAAACGTAATGTTGTGCGATTTGTTGGTTAATGGCAGCGTACATAAATGATGTTCCAACTGCACCACATCCAACAAGAACGACTTTTCTTCCGTTATTTTTCATGTGATAAATTTCCTCCACTTTCACTATACTAATAATTATAAACTCAAAAATTGAGCAATGATAAAAAAAGCGAAAAAAAATGTCCACGGGTTCGTGAACATTTCAAGTTTAAACTTTAATCACCAAGTGACTATTTTTCGTTTTTTAGACGAATTGTAACTTTGAATGATCCAACTTTTAATGGGTCGTAATCATTTCTTGTGATATCAACAACTGTGAAGTCGTTGTCTTGTTTTTTGTTAAATCCAGCAAATTTAATTGTTGTGTTTGCTTTGTTAGCAGTTTCAATAAAGACTGGAATTTTTTGGTTTCCAACTGCAGGGATTTTTAACGAAATAATAATTTTATCGTATGGTGTATCAACATCAGCTAGCATTTGGTTTAAGTATTTTACAAATTCACATGCTAGTAATTTTGATCCTTTTGATTTAGTTTCTACAAATTCATGAGTACTATTGTGAGTAATGTAGAATGAGATTGATGCGTCACAAACAACAAGTAAGTGTTTTTTTGCAACTGTGGCACCATCATAGTTGTATGATGATTTATCTACAGAACGGTCTGAAATTTGTTTTGCAAGGTTTTTTGCAACATCTTCGATTGCGAAGATTTTTTCAGATTTAATATCGTATTTTGCAGATTTATTTCATAACAATTCATCTTCATTAACATGAATATTTTGTAAGAACATAATTTTACGTAATCATTTTTTTGGAGCGTTTTTTCATTCATCTTCTCCAAGGATCATTTTTGATGGTCCTTCATCTTCGTTTTTAGCTTTCATAACTTCAACGATATCTAGTGCTTCTGGTTTTAATCCTTTTTTGTCTAATAACATTAACGATGGACCAACACCCGAGATCAATTGAGCAACGTCTTTTTTGAAACGTTTTGCTCATTTGTCGTGTTCTAGTTCGAATAATTCGTTGATGATATCTAATTCATCAACTGTATTTTTGGTAAAGTCGATTACTAATCTTGATGATAATAAGTTGAATAATCTTGCGATTAAGTATTTTAATGTGTTAGCTGTTTCATAAATTTTGAATTTATGTAGTGGGTCATTATCTCATGGTGATAATGCGTTGTTGTAAATAATTTTTAATGACACAAAGTTCATTGTTGATTTTTTAGCAACTTGTGCGAATGCACCAGCTTCTGTATCAATTACATCGATTGATTGACCAAATTTATCAACCATTTCTTTAAATTGTTTTGAGTTATAAATAAGCATGTCAGCAGTTCCGACAATTCCATCTGATACTCCTAATTTAAAGTTTTTAACTTGGTTAACAAAATCTGTGTTAAACACGAATGTTTCAGGTTCGTGAATTGCTTGCCCATATTTAATGTCTTTAAATACAGTTAAGTCGGCATCACGGTAAATGAATTTTGTTGACATAACTGTGTCAGTTGTATCAAATTTATCATTTGTTGATAATGCTAAGTCGATGTTAATAACTGTTTCTAATCCTGGGTATTCTTCCATTAAGTAAGTAATTGCCATTGCGGCGTTAGTTTTCCCGTATCCAGTTGTAGCAACTAAGAAAAATTTACCTCTATATTTAATATGTTGAATAACCATATTTCTTCATCAGTATTTTTTTACAGTTTTAATTCCTTGACGATCACGAACTGTAAAGTAAGCTGTAGAAACTATTCCTATCATCTATTTTCACCTCATTGTTTTCTTTCTTTCCCTTATCTCTGCACAAATAATACACAAATAAAAGATTATTTTAATTATACATTCCCCTATCCCGATTTCAACGGTTTTTTTCCATTATTTTTAATTTTATAAAAACACACTTATAAGTTTACTATACCACAAACACTTATAAGTGTGTATTTTTTAAAAAACCCTTCGATAATTGTTTTCCATTATCGTAAATAAGTGCGGAACTTATTCGGTTAATAAAATCTCGATAATTATTTCAAATTCACGAGCGACTGTTAAATTAAACAGACGTCCAATGTGTGAGTCACCATCGGTACACATTCCGCTGAAGTTAATCACGTTTTCGTCCCCAACAATTGCTGTTAAAGACGCGATGGTTACTAGCTTTTCAATCCGATTCTTCTTGAAAAAGATTGGTTCTAATTTCTCAATGACTCCATATTCAATCATTGACCCGAACCCGAACCCACGGATTCAAGCTTGTTTAATGTGATATGTATGAATGGCTTCATTTAGGCATGTCATAAAATCCTCATCGTTTTCCATACGAACAACGATAGAATTTGATCGTTCAGTAATGATCATAATTACATCTCCTCGTCTAGCCCAGATAGGGCGGCACGTTTTTCTTTTAGAATTTTTTCCTTTTTCTTCATCAGTTCTGCTTTTTTTGATGGCTTTACATCTTTGGCATCGACGACCTGACGAGCACGTTTTTTATCCCGCACATCGTTCAACTCTTTGATTTGTTTTTCGCGGTACTCCACTTCTTCATCTTTTAATTCGCGTAAATCTTTTAATGTATCATTTAAAGATTTGACAATTTGTTGTGTGGCGTACGGGTCGTTTGGATCGTAATACATGACGTTATCAAAAATGTCTTGTGAATCAAGGTTCGGCATTGTCCCAACCACTAACGAATGAAAACGATTATAATTGTCTTTTAAATCAGCAATCCTTGCACGTGTAATATTGGAAGCAGAATCAAGCATAAAGTCAGAAATCATTAAGAGGTCAGCGCGTTTGTAAGCATCATCGTGCATTTTTTTAATGACACGATTTAACGCACTTTCGGCATTGGTTGTTCCGTAAAATGATTTGGCCAAGAACTCCATTAAACCTTTAATGTTTAAGTTTCGTCCGGTAATTTCAAATTCCGTCACATCGCGGTTAGCGAAGTTAATGACTAAAATATCGCGTAATTCTTTTAAAGCAACTTTGACAACTGCAAGCGCTAACGCTTTTGCAATGTATTCACCCGCTCCTTCCATTGAGGTTGAGGTATCAATGACAATAATGAATTTTCCTTGTTCTAACGGAATGGGCGCTTCGTATTCTACTTCTTCAATATCATGCTCAATAATTGTTTCTTTTGATTCAAATAAGAAAGTTGTCAGTTGGCCTTCAACGAATTTTTTAAAGAAGATTAATTCAAAATCCTCCTCAAACAACATTGCGAGTTCCATTGGTAGGACATGTTCTAAATCCTTTGACATGGTTAGACCAACAATTTCTTCGGGGTTGTACGGTAATTTGACTTCTTCAGGATATGTCACAATTTGCTCGGTAATATTAATCTCCATTTTGTCGTCTTCCCCGTTCAGACGTCCTAACATTTCGACAATTTTTAAAATAGAAGGATCCTTTAAAAAGAAGTCGGCAAAACGAGCGACCGATTCAATGTTTTGGTTTTTTAACTCATCTTCGATGACGGCTGTTTTCCCAAAGACATCGTACAGCGTGCGATAAACTTTGGCGTATTTTCCATAGTTTTTAATAATGGCGTAAACTTCGACTAAATAGTTGTAACGTAAATCTTCGACCGTTTTCAGACGGAAATCCTGAATCCGTTTGGTTAACATAAAAGTTCAGGTTTTAAAGAACTCCGTTAATCAATCACGACCACGTAACTCTTGATATCCGTTATCAATTTTTCAACGGATGGTATCGATATAAGTTTCAAACGGTGAATCAAATTCCGCTAGTTTGGCTTGGATAATATTTAATTTATCGGCAAACTCAACCTCATCCATTCGTTCGGAAATATAGTTGTAATAAATGATTTCTTTTCTGATTGGTTCTGGTAATTTAATGTGCGAAATTGTCGACATTAATGAGGCACTATAAAAATTATTGATTTTATCGTCAAGTTGTTCGGCCGCATATTCGTGGTTTTTTTTGAAAATTAAAAACTCTTGATTATGAATATCCTTTTGACGCAGTTTCTCAATTTCTTCTTTGATCTTTTGGACTGATAATTCTTCAAAATCATTCATTTAAATCGCCTCTAATTATCCTTCAGTTTCTTCGTTGCTTGCTGTTGAACTAGCTTTTTGTTGCGAATCAAAAGCAATGGCCATGTATTCTGCAAAAACATCTTCAAAGAAAATGCAAGGCATACTTTTATATTTTTTGTATTCCTTAATCATTTCGGCAGAAACGTCACGCACTTCTTGTTCGATTTCGCGAATTTGTTGGTTTAGTTCCAACATTTTATTATTAAATTCAGCGGGATTATCATTTGCTAAATTATATTTACGGCCTTCGTTCACAAAAGTAACTTGAGCACTAGTTGCCGCTTTAATACGGACAGTTTTTTGACCCACAGGGTTTTTATTAATATCTGGTCCAAAGTAAAGGGTTACATCAAATTCTTCTGATGGTAATCCGGCTGCTTTATTTCATTCGGCAGCTGAAATCATACAACATCTTTGGTCTGGTGTTCCATCGTTAAATTCGATTAAATAGTACATTCCTTGTAATTTGCCACGGAACGGATTTTCAAATGGTGTAATACGTAGCAATTGGGTTTCAACTTGGTTGACTTCGTCATATAAAACGTCCAATTGTGAAGTTAGTTCTGATTTTTTTTGGCGTCATTCAATTCCAAATTGTTCTAAAAAGGCATCAAAAAAGATTTTACTATATGTTTGTTCTTGTTCTTCATCATCTCAAATACAGTACGGGATAACAAATAAATCCGGAATATCAGTTTCAAGACGACCATTAAAAAAGGCACTCGTTTTCATTAATCCTGAGATTTTTTTTCAACGACGGTCTGAAATATAAGCGGTCCCGTTGGTTTCACGCAGAATTTTATTACGGAAGTAATGAATAAAATCCAGGGTGTTTTTCCCCATGCGGATTTGTTTGATTTGTTTTCGTCACGCTTCCAACTCATCAACACTAATTTGTAGTTCTTGATCCACATCAACAGATAGACTTGATTCACCATCGAGCAATTGCACAAAGTTTTCTTCTTTTGTTAAGGGCTTCGCAATAAAACGAATAATAAAACGGTCAAATAACGCTTCTAACCCTTCACCCTCAGCCGGTAATTCATTGGAAGCTGAAATTAGTAATTTCAAGGGAACGCGAATATCTTCTCCCCCATTACGAAAGATTTTTTCATTAATAATGGTCAACAAAGTATTTTGAATACTTGGTCCCGCTTTTCAAATTTCATCTAAAAATCCCACGTGTGCGGTTGGTAAGTATCCGTCTAAAACACGAACATATTTACCTTCTTTTAATTGTTTTAAATCAATTGGCCCATAAATTTCTTCTGGTGTTGAGAATTTTGACATTAAGTATTCAAAGTTTTGCCCACCACGAATCGCGAATTTTAAACGACGCGAAATCAGTGATTTGGCAATCCCAGGTTTTCCTAATAGGAAAATTGATTCTTCTCCTAATAGAGCTAACATTGACAGACGAAAAATCTCTTCTTTTTCGTAGACCTGGTATGAAATGGCTTCAATTAATCTTTTAATTCTTTCGTGTAATAACATAATATTCTTCCTCACTTTGTGCATTTTTAAAAACTCTTTTAATTATACTATTATTTCTCCTCGTCAAAATATTTTTCACGACGATTTTTGTAATTTTCTTTTTTAATTTTACGGATGCTTTCTTTGATATGTTGACGGCGAACATCTTGTTTTACCTTATCAATGGCGGCTTTTCGTTTCTTTTTGTAACCGGGTTTGATTTTTTTATCCTTATATTTCCCGTTAATTTTCTTAATTTCCAGATCAGTTTTAGTTAGTTCTGTACTTTTTCTGACCCTTTTTTTCTCAATGATTTCGACTAAAGTATGGTCTTGTAACTTAACGTTGGTAAATTTAATTCCCATCGAGCGCATTTTATCAATTTGGAATTGGTTTCCTGAGTTAAATAAAACATAACTTTTCCCGTGGTAATTGTTTCGTCCAGTTCTTCCGCTTCGGTGAACATAATAATCAAGATCATTTGGTAAATCAACTGAAATAATGTGCGATACTCCGTCAATATCAATCCCTCTAGCAGCGACATCAGTCGCGACCAATCAACGAAATTCTTTTGCTGCAATTCGTTTTTGCATATTTGCACGGGTTCTCGCATCAAGGTCACCGTGTAATTCTCCGACATTGCGGATCCCAAAATCATTTAATCACGAAAT
>JALAGN010000035.1 GCA_022712415.1 Spiroplasma sp.
CATTTAATCTGATTAATTGATAATATTCATAACCATAGTATTCCATTGACAACATATTAAAGTATGTTTGGATGGTTGCGTTATTCATAATTGCTGAATATGAAAACTCAATATCCGGAACTAATGCATCAATAATATTTTCAAATTGAGGTCTATAATCAAGAACTGATTTAAATTGCTTTCTTTGTTCTGCCATTTTAATTTCCTCCGATATTTACTTGTATATTTTATCATATTTTGTTGTTAAAATTATGTAAAGTTTAGGAGGCACAAATGGACATTAAAATCATTTGTTTCGGGAAAATGGACGCCAATGGGTACAGTTTGCTCGAAAAAAACTACTTAGAAAAATTAAAGCGTTTTTGTCGGGTGGATGTCGTTGCTTTAAAAGAAGAAACAACACCTGATCTGAAAAAGAACCAACAAAAAAACGAACAAGGCTTGGAACGTTACTGACAAGAAATACCGGGTGTCAAGATCTTGCTTGATATTGCGGGGGTGCAGTATTCGTCTGAAGCATTTGCCGATAAAATCGCTAGTTTCAATGTGACAGCCAATGCAACAATCACATTTTTCATTGGTCCTAGTGACGGGTTTTCGTCTGAATTTCGCGCGCGTTTCTCAGACAAAATTTCGTTTGGGAAGGCGACTTTGCCGCACCAACTCGCTCGTATTGTGATGTTGGAACAAATTTATCGGGCTTTTAAAATTATTAATCACGAAAAATACCATAAATAATTTTTCTTAAATGGAGACTTTAATATTACGATACAATATAAAGAGTGGAGGTAATGTATGAGTAAGAACGAGAAAGCAAGTTTTAACTGATTTCCGGGCCACATGAATAAATCAATCAAGGAAATTGAGGAAATGATTCCGGTCGTTGACTTAGTAATTGAGATTGTTGATTCAAGAGCTCCGTTTTCAACCCAAAATCCATTATTACGTCGTCTCTTATCGAAAAGACCGCGTTTAATTATTATGTCTAAAGGTGATTTGGCTGATCCCAATATCACAACAAAATGAATTGATCATTTTGAAATGCAAGGTGACCACACTTATTTAATTAACGATAAAAATGCTAATATCACAACTGACATTGAACGCTTAATTCATAAAATGACGAAAGAAAAACAAGACCGCGATAAACGCCGTGGGATTGAAGTGCCGCAACTCAATGTTTTAGTTGTTGGAATTCCGAATGTGGGAAAATCAACCTTTATTCAGAATATTTCAAAAGGTAAAATGCTAAAAAAAGGAAACAAACCAGGCGTAACAAGAGGATCACAACGAATTGTGATGACACCACAAATTACCCTAATTGATACACCAGGAATTCTCCCGTCACGTTTTGAAAACGAAACAATCGCATGTAACTGTGCGGCTGCTAACGCGATTCGTTTGGAAGTGATTCCGCGCGAACGATTTGCAGCGAAAATTGTGAAATATGTTTATAATAACTATCCCAACGCGATTGATAAACTTTACAGCATTAACGTCACAGCGGCCCGTCCGATTGATTATGACGATTCGTTTGGTATTTTAGAATTAATTGCCAAAAAAATGAAGTTCTTAATCTTGGATGATACACCAGACATTGAACGAGCAGTTGATTTATTTATCAATGACTTACACCAAAATCGTTTCGGACGTATTTCTTTTGAACAACCAATGGAAGTTGCCAATACGATTGAATTTAATACCGAAGACGATATCGACTTTACGGTGGAAAGTGATTTAACCATCGAATGATAGTTGATGAAACGCGAATTGCTTTTGATAATGCGATTCGCCAAGAACATAAGGTAACTTTAATTTCGGGATCAGACGAAGCGGGCAGAGGAGCGATGGCCGGACCAATCGTGGTCGCGTCAGTCATCTTACCGGTCGATTATGCCAATCCTACCATTAATGATTCCAAATTAATTCCGAGTAAATTGCGCGAACAATTATTTACAGAAATTGTGGCGGTCGCGCTTGATTATCAAATTAAAATTTATGACAACTTATTTGTTGATCAGTATAATCCCAAGCAAACAAGTCGGATTGGCATGCAAGAATCAATTGCTTTGCTTCAACCGCAACCAGAGTTGTGTTTGCTTGATGCCGAAAAAATTGTGTGCGACTTGCCAACATTGCCGCTCATTAAAGGTGATGCGAAATCACAGTCAATTGCAGCAGCAAGTATTTTAGCCAAAGTCACAAGAGACCGAATTATGATTGAGTTAGGAAAAGAATATCCTGAATATGGTTTTGAACAACATAAAGGATATTGTACAAAAAAACATACCGAAAATGTCAGCAAATTTGGGGTTCTTGCTTGTCATCGAGTAACTTATAAACCAATTAAATGCATAATGGAGGGCAAATAAAATGAAATTTGACAAAAACAATGAATTGTACCAAAAATGAGTGAATACAAAATCGATGGATGAGGAATTAAAAACATTATTAAATAATGCTAATGATGAAGAATTGGCAGCAGCCTTTGGACTAGAACTGGAATTCGGAACTGCCGGAATTCGTGGTGTCCTTGGAGCAGGACCGGGACGAATGAACATTTATACAATTAAAGCGGTGACAATTGCATACGCGAAATTACTAATGAAAAAACACTCTGATGAATTGGAACGCGGGATCGTGATTGGTCACGATAACCGTCATAACTCGGCAAAATTTGCTCAATGTGTTGCCGAAGTTCTAACTAGTTTTGGAATTACGGCTTACTTATTTGCCGACAACGCAATGCAACCAACACCAGTGGTGTCGTTTGCAACAAAAGATTTAAATTGTATCGGTGGAATTGTGATCACAGCATCACATAACCCGGCCATTTATAATGGATACAAAATTTATGATGAATTTGGTTGTCAATTAATTGATAAAGACACTGTCTTATTGGCCGACTACATGAAAGAAATCACTGATATTCTGGAATGAAGTTATAAAGAAAATGATAAGTTAATTAAAGTTGTGCCGGACACAACAATTAAACATTATCATGACATGATTGCCTCATTGCAATTCTATCCCCAAGAAAAACGTGGCGACTTTAAACTGATTTTTTCTGGTGTTAATGGAACAGGAAATGAATATACTCCAAAATACTTAACTGAATTTGGTTATAACGTTGTTGTCGTAAAAGAACACGAATTTGAGGATGAAACTTTTAAAAACGTGGGGAATCCCAACCCTGAGTTTCCACCTGCTTGAGAAATTCCGCTTCAATATGGAGCAAAAAACAAAGACGCGTCTTTAATTATTATTAACGACCCGGATGCCGACCGCATTGGAATTGCTGTTAACCACGAAGGGGAATGAGTTCGCCTGGACGGAAATGAAACAGGTCCCATTTTGATTGAATGAAAATTGAGTCAAATGAAAAAAGTGGGTACAATCCCAGCTAATCCAGCACTATATTCATCGTTCGTAACCTCGAATTTAGGTGACCGTATTGCGGCTGAAACTTATGGTGTGAACATCGTCAAAACTTTAACTGGATTCAAATGAATGGGTTCAGAAATCTTAAAAGAAAATGAACGTGGTCTTAACTTTGTCTTTGCGTACGAAGAAAGTTACGGATATGTCCTTGATGCTTCGACAAGAGATAAAGATGGAATTCAAGCAGCAACCATGTTGGCAGAAGCAGCTTGATATTACCAAAAAGAATTTGGTAAAACTTTAGTTGATGTATTGCACGATTTATACGAAAAATACGGATTCTATTATACTTACACCGAAAACTTAAATTTCAAACCAGAAGAAATTAAATCAAAAATCGGACCAATCATGACAAAATTACGTGATGATGGTTTTGCTAATCTTGGTCATATGCAAGTTGATTATGTGGAAGACTACATTGATGGTCTCTACAATATGCCCGGGCAAAATTTATTGAAATTCTATTTTGCTGATGGTTCATGATTAGCGGTGCGTCCAAGTGGGACAGAACCAAAAATTAAAATCTACTTTGTCGCTGTTGGTGCGAACGAAAAAGACGCCAAAGACAAGTGCGATCTCTTATTTAATGAATTAAAAAAATTCTTAGAAATCTAGTAAAATCCCCGTTTTTAGCGGGGTTTTTATTTTTTTTAAATTTTTTTTAAAAAAGTTGGCACAAATGTCGTTTTTTTTACGTTAACCTAAGTGGAGGTGAAAAAACAAATGAATACAGTATCAATTATCGGTCAACTTGAAGGCGAACCAGAATTAGTCTTCAACGGTAAACAAGACGATAAAAAACTTTACAAACTGGTTATTCGAGTTCCTAAAAAAGGAAAAGTGCAACCAGAAGGGCGTAAAGAAGACTTCATCAATATTAAAGTCTGAAGTAATGTTCTTGGTAATGAATTAGATTACTTTGATCAAATCACACTTGGTATTGAAGGCAAAATTTCTTCTTTCGAAACCCAAAATCACGAATATTATGTAAATGAAGTAGTTGCATCCAGAATCATTGCGTTAGGTTAAAATGGACCAAGTCTTACTTTACTTCAATCTCAAATACAAAGGGAACTGAGATAAAATTTATGACGCCCTTGAACATAAGGAACGGATCGAAGCATCCGACTTAGAAGACATTGAAAAGCGCATTAACTGCAAATATATCACCATTCTCGACAAAAGATATCCCAACAATTTACGCATGAGTTATCGCCCGCCGTTTGTGCTTTTCTATGAAGGCGACATAAATTTGCTCTATCGCTACTATGATACGGTTGCGTTGTTTTGTGATGAAAATCCGAACACAACTGGCCCAAGTATCGAGTCCATTTGTGATGAGACTGCAGCAAGCAAATATGTCATTTTAACAAATTACGAAACTGGTTCCGGTGAATCAATTATTAACTATTGTAATGCCAAAAAAATTAAAGCTATATCCTTTCTTTCAGGCCCGATTTACAACTCCTTTCTAAATCATGCCGCTCTGAAAACACTAGCTCACAATGGTGGGTTAGTTATCTCTGAATGCTACGAAAACTTGTATAGTGATGAAAACGACGACAATTTCTCCTTTCGTGTCGTTAGTGGTCTCACTGACAATGTGATCCTCGTGAATATTCCTCTCAATCGTTCATGGATGACAACAATCAAATGCATCTCAATCGCCGGCTCGCATATCTACGGCGTCAATAGCGATGAATCAACAGCGCTTCAACTAGAGCGCTGCGGAGTTACAATGGTTGACAAATATACAAATATTCTTGAAACTATTTAATGAGCCTACGGGCTCATTTTTTTATTCTTATTGGTAAAATTACAAATTAAATGTAAAAATAGAGAAAAAAGTAAGAAATTAATCAATTATTTTTATTATTTTTACATTTTTATTTGCATTTTCGAAATAAAGGTTTACAATTATTTTTGTTAGGAAGTAAAACATAGAAAAAGGAGAAAAATATATGAACGAAAACATAAAAGACGAGAAAAAGTCAGCTGTTAAAGCGCCAAAAACTCGTCATACTTATGTCAAAATCGACCGTGGTGTCGATTTAACAAAAGTTAAAAAAGCGCAAGCGCTTGACAAAAATCGTGAAACATTCTGAAAGATTGTTTTCCGTTACTTTAAAAAACATCCCTTGATTACAACTGCACTTGTTGTAACAATTGCCATCTCAGCCGCTGCCAGCGTCTTGGGACCTAAAATCATTGAAAACTTAATGAACGTCTTAATGGCACCATCATTTTATGAACAAGGCGGTGTGAAACCGGCCATTGATGTCGCCTTAAAAAACGGTGTTTATTACAATGGTTCAGCTTATTACACAATCTTATTTGGAGCTCACTTCACTTGAGAAGCATGAGCAGGATTACAAGGTGGTTTCATTGTCTTGACTGCCATCTTTACATTAATTTCTAACTATATTGGTGGATTAATTGGACGTAGTGTTGAAATTCAATTAAGAAACGAAACCTTAGAAAAACTAATTAAGCTAGATATGAGTTACTATTCAGACAAAAAAATTGGTGAATTGTTAACTAAAATTATCTCAGATACGCAAATCATTGGGGATCAAGCTCAACAAGTACCAGTTGCATTCTTAAATGCTGCCATTACTTTCTTTGGTTCACTTGGAATCTTGTTCTCAATCGATTGAAAATTAAGTATTGTTGTCTTAGTTGACGTCTTCTTAGTTGTGGGAATCTTATTTGTCTCATTCGGAATTGTACGTAAACTAATGATGAAAGTCCGTACTGTTATTACTGATATCAACGGTGACGTTGCTGACCGTATTTCAACTGTGCGATTAATTAAATCGTCAGGAACTGAAGAATACGAAGTAGAACGTTTCCAAGAAATTCATAAAGAATACTACAAAAAATCGAAATCACAAATTAAAGCCCAATCAACAATGATTACTGTTTTAGTAGCTGGGATTTCTTCAATTCAAGCAGCTGTCGTGATTGCAGCAGCGATTATTTATCACAACAATCCCATTATGATTGCAACCACATTAACATCATTTATTTCTGGGGTTGGAGGAATGATCGGATCAATTATGCAAACAGTTCGTATTACTGCCGGATTGATTCAAGCCTCAACTTCAGCTACCAGAATTTACGAAATTAACAAACAAAAAGCTTCAATTGATCCACACTACACCAAAGGTGGAGTTGAAATCAGTGAAATCAAAGGTGATATTAAATTCGAACATATCGACTTTGCTTATCCCGAAAAACCAGAACAAATGATTTTGAAAGACTTCTCGTTCAACTTTGAACAAGGAAAAGTTTATGCCTTTGTTGGGGAAACTGGAGTTGGTAAATCAACAATTTCAAAATTATTATTACGTTTCTACGATGCCACTGCTGGCCGCGTCTTAATTAACGATAAAATTGATATTAAAGACTTAAAATTATCATCATACCTTGATAAAGTCGGATACGTGGAACAAGAACCACAAATCCTATTTGGAACTGTGCTTGACAACGTGCGTTACGGAAAATTCGGTGCTACCGATGAAGAAGTAATGGAAGCATGTAAAAAAGCTGATCTCCACGAATTAATCTTGTCATGACCTGATGGATACGACACCATTCTTGGTGAACGTGGATTTATGTTATCAGGAGGGCAAAAACAACGTCTTGTGATTGCTCGTATGTTCTTAAAAGATCCACAATTATTAATCCTTGATGAAGCAACAAGTGCTCTTGACAACATTGTTGAAAAAGAAATTCAAGGAAACTTAGAAAAATTGATGAAAGGACGTACAACAATTACAATTGCTCACCGTCTTTCAACAATTAAAAACTCAGATGCCATTATCGTGTTAGCACGTGGTGTTGGGGTGGCCCAAATTGGAACTTTCAACGAATTGAAAGATAAACCAGGACACTTCCAAGACCTATACAAAGCGGGATTAATGGATTAAAATATAAATGGTGTTTAAAACACCATTTTTTATTTAGGAGAGAAACATGAAAGAAATCAACATTATTGGAGCTGGGCTAGCCGGTTCAGAAGCGGCGTACTATTTATTAAAGCAAGGATTTAAAGTTAATTTGTACGAAGTCAAAAGAGTGAAGAAAAATCCGGTGCAAAAACTCGATACGTTCGGGGAACTTGTTTGTTCGAACACTCTGCGTAGTACTTTAATTGAAAATGCCGTCGGCTGTTTGAAAGAAGAAATGGCAACTTTTGATTCGTTAGTTATTAAAGCGGCAAAAGCGTCACAAATTCCTGCGGGCGCTTCGTTGGCTGTTGACCGAGAACAATTTTCTGGTTATATTACCGATGCGTTGCGTTCCTTTGCAAACTTAACTATTATTGACCAAGAAATGACAACCATTGACCCCAACGTTCCAACCATTATTGCTACCGGACCACTCACAACTGATGGTCTGCAAGAAGCAATCGCCCAATTAATTGGGAAAGATTATTTTTACTTCTTTGATGCTGTTGCTCCAATTGTGACTAAAGATTCAATTAATTTTGAGATTGTTTACCGTAAAAATCGGTACGATAAAGGGGAAACTCAGGATTATTTAAATGCGCCAATGACAGAAGAAGAGTATAATAAGTTTTGAACCGAACTTGTCAATGCCGAAAGTGCCGATGCCCATTTAGACGGGGAACGAGCAGATAAATTCTTTGAGGGTTGCATGCCGGTGGAAGTAATGGCCAAAAGAGGAAAAGAAACCCTAACTTTTGGGCCACTAAAACCAGTGGGATTACGTTTACCAGACGGGACAACACCGCACGCTGTCGTGCAATTACGTCAGGATAATGCAGCCGATGAATTTTATAATCTTGTTGGATTCCAAACTAACTTAAAATGAGGGGAACAAAAACGCGTCTTTTCTTTAATTCCCGGATTAGAAAATGCGGAATTTGTTCGTTATGGTGTGATGCATAAAAATAATTATATTAATTCACCGGCCATTTTAACGCAAACACTCCAACTAAAAAGTAACCCGAACATTTTCTTTGCCGGGCAAATTACTGGAGTCGAAGGTTATGTGGAGTCAGCTGCATCTGGTATTATTGCCGGAATTAATGCAGCCCGTATGTTAAACGAACAAGAGCCCATTATTTTTCCGAATACAACAGTAATGGGTGGGTTAATTCATTACATTACCCATGCTGATCCGACTAATTTTCAACCGATGAAATCGGCTTGAGGGATTGTTGCTCCTTTAGAGCAAAAAGTAAAAAAAACAGAACGTAAATTAGAGTATACAAAGCGAGCTCTAAATGATATAAAAGTAGTATGTAAAAAACTTAATTAAGAAGCGAGGCATATATGCGAAATTTCGAGAAGGATTTAATTTTTTGATACGGATTACATAAAATCGCCGGGGACGATATGAAACTCCATTATTTGGTTTCGACCGAAAAAGAGTATTTATTTCACTTGGCAAACATTACATTTTATGGATTACAACAATACACATTGTACAGTGGGGATAAACTAACATTAATTGATGACACAGAGTATTCTAAGTTTTCGGATTATATTATTGACCACTATGAATTGTTATACCGTGTCCGATTCAGATACTACACTAAAAAGGTCACAAAATTAAAAATTCAAACAGAAGAACAAATCAAGAAAGCGAAAGAAGTGATTGTTAATTTACTGATTCCGTATTTTAATAAACACTGTTTTAAAACATTTACGACTTGAAAACACATTGTTCCCGCTTACATTGCCGGAATGATTTTTAACTTTGAGTACGATATCAACTACCAAGCAAGTGATAAAAAACTAAAAACCTCAATGATTTATCCGTTTTTATACACCTTAAACATTATTAATATTCAAGACCGCGAAAATCTCTTTAAACGAATTCGGATTTATTTTGACCGTAAAAAAATTATTAAAAAATACGAAAGTGGTCGTAGCTGAAAAACAAAGGAAAAAGAGTATTTAAGTGATACGATGTTACTTCTTAATAATGAAGAAGAATGAAATACCTTTGTCAGCAATTTTGCCCTTGATAAATGAGATACCTTTAATATGGAGGAACGTTATAAATCATTATTCCAACTATCAAAAATTATTTGTATTTTAATGAAGGATAAAATTACATCGGTCACCATGCTCGGAAACGGAGTCGAACAGTACGATCTGTTGGAGAGTTATTTACCGCTCTTTATTTATAGCGATAAAATCGTCAACGAGTCGGGGAACATTTCGATGGACGTCATTGAAAAATATGGCAAAACTTGTACTCCGTTCTCAACAATTTATCTTTCCACCCCGGAGTTGTGAGATTATGTTGTTGCCAAAGAAACACATCTGCCCATTGATGAAGCACGCTTAAGTTTGATGGTCGAAATTATTTGAACAATTTTATTGAAACTGCGCATTACAAAACTGAACCATTTATATTTACCTGACATTGTCAATCTTCAAATTGAACAAAAGAAAAAACTGTTTGTTAATATTCTCAAAATTTACAGTGAAGTCGGTGAAGGAAAATATAAAGCGCTTGGTTCTGGTGCTTTTAACATTGAAGAGTTCTATATTTCCGATGCCGACATTGCGGAGCTAAAAAATAGCAACGATAGTATTCGTGATATTCTCCGTTACAATTCGCTCTTTAAAATTTCACTTGGTTTATCGTATGTGTTGGGATTAAATATGCCAACCGCAAAATCGTTTGATTACGATATCTTTGAAATTATCAAATACATTATTACCATCTTGGGACCACACCCAGTCGACAGAACAATTATGACGACAGAGTTAATGGAACTGATCCAAGTTAAATTTGCGCGGATCTTAGATTGGTATTCACTCTTGGGTGATACGCAAAAAGAAAAATACAAACAATATTTTGAACTACCATATCGTCTGTACAAGATGAAACAAAAATAATTAAAAAGTCTAGCAATATCCTTAGTAATAATTATATAATTACTAAGGACAAATGCCCACGTAGCTCAGTAGGATAGAGCATGCGCCTTCTAAGCGTAGGGTCAGAGGTTCGAATCCTCTCGTGGGCGCCATTTTAAGAATTCCAAAATAGACGGTAACGTCTATTTTTTTATTTGGATGACTATTGTCGGATTTGTGTAATGATAAAAAAATAGGTAAAATTATACCAATATCGGAGGAAAAGGATATGTCAGAATTAAAACCAAGTTTTACAACCGTAGCATTTAGAACTGCCAATAAAGCAATGTCATCAATGTGTCATGCCGGACTTGTGCATTATAAAGAGGGGCAAGAAAGTGCCGTTTTTGAATCATTTGTGAACCAAATGAAAACTGAAAAGATTACCAACAAAAACTACTCGTTTGATAAATTAGCCGGATCACCAATGTTCCGCGAATTTACACCCGTGTTAGAAAAAGAAATGACTAAAGGGGATGTGATTGTGACCTTTGGTGTTAAAAATAACATGCGCATTCTAAAAGAAACATTACAATCATTAAAACCATACGATTTCTTCTTCATTGATGTTGAAGATTTATTCAAAGTTGCTTTCAAAGGGAAAGTGAAAAAAATCACCCTTGAAAATGTCGCAGAACATTTCGGGATGACTGTTGATATGGAAAACCCCGTTTCAGAAGCAAAAGTGATTGGGGAAATTCTCCTAAAAATGTATAGTGAAGACCGCGTCTTCCAAAGAGACATTCGTAACAAAATTAAATTACAACGTTTTGTTGAATTTGCGAGATAGATTAGATTTTACTAATCTATTTTTTTTGTTACAATAAAAAAAGAAGAAATAAAATAATAATTTATTCATCCGTGATTGAAAATGCTCGTATAATAATCGTGAAACATTGAATCGTAACTTGCAGTTGGGATGGACTAATGATTCACGCCAATCCTGACGGGATTTCAAATTACGATCATTCAATTACTCTGGAGGTGGTTGCTATGAGTAATTATGAAATCGCTACTACCATTATTAACGCTTTATCTGTTGTCGCGTCATTAACAGTAACTGCGGTAACATTGTACTTTGGAGTGCAAATTCATAAATTGAGTAAGGAACCAAACAAAAAACACCAAAAAGTAAAATGAATGGCAGAGGAAAAAGAAAAATATCTGGCGTTAACTGCCAATAAAATGGCACAAGACTTTGACGGATTCGTTAAAGATTATACGTTAGCTTTTTATGACAGCTATTTGAAGTTGATTATCAAATTCTATCGTAAAAACAAATGTGCTATTGATAAAATCATCAATTCCAAAGAAGACAAAGATAATTTAAATATCAATCAAATTTTATTCATTACGAGTGTCACTCGAATTGTGATTGTTTTTAGTGAGGACGATCTTGATTTAAATTATGGCCAACTTCTAAGTTACAAAAAAATTAGCAATGAGGACGCAAAAGTTATGTGAGCAAATAACGTTGTTCTACTAAATAAAAAATTTGAGAAAGTAACCCAAAATGATTTGCCGTTAGGTTTTGAAAAAATAGTTCAATACGCTAATTTCATTTTGACTTTTTTGCATAGTCCCGAGTTAAGAAAAAAAATTGCTCTTGAATTATTAAAAATGATTGAGCAAGAGCACAAATTAAATGAAACTGGGTCTAAGAATGGGATTGAGCTTATTGCAGATATTTTTGAGAACAACAATAAACTTGATATGTACCAAAATGAAATAAGCACTAAATTATAATCTTTTAATGAAGGACGAGAATTAGTAAGAATAATTATAACGAATAGAGGGAATGACAAATGGAAACAAAATGTTTAGTTCAAAAATTTAGAACCATTTTATTAAACGATTTTTATGAAAATCGAGGAAAACTTTTAGATAATATGAAAATAATTAGAAACAAAGATACGTGCAATGAATATGAG
>JALAGN010000036.1 GCA_022712415.1 Spiroplasma sp.
ATTTTTCTTGGATGGCGTCAACACCAGGTAAAACTTTACCTTCCATATATTCAAGTGAAGCTCCACCACCTGTTGAAATATGTGTGAATTTATCAGCAAATCCTAATTGGATGGCTGCAGCAGCTGAATCTCCTCCACCGATTAAAGTAAAGGCGTCATCTAAGTTAGCGATTGCTTCACAAACCCCAACCGTTCCAACTTTGAAGTTTTCCATTTCAAAAACTCCCATCGGTCCATTTCAAGCAACTGTTTTTGCTCCTTTTAATGTGTTTTGGAATAATTCGATCGATTTTGGTCCAATATCCAATCCCATTAAATCATCAGGTAAATCTTCACCAACAAATGTTGCTTTAACATCTTTAAATTCTGGTGCACAAGCTGAGTCAACAGGAAGCACGATTTTGTCTGATCCTTTTGCTAAGTATTCTTTTGCTAAATCAATTTTATCTTCTTCACAAAGTGATTTTCCGATTTTATGTCCTTGAGCTTTGAAGAATGTGTATGCCATTCCTCCCCCAATAATAATTTTGTCAGCTTTTTTTAGTAAGTTGTCGATCACACCAATTTTGTCAGAAACTTTTGCTCCACCAATGATGGCAACGAACGGATGTTCTGGTTGGTCGATTCCTTTTGCTAACATTTCTAATTCTTTTTGAACTAAGAATCCAACACATGATTCTTTGATATTTTTAGCAATTCCAACGTTTGATGCGTGGGCACGGTGTGCTGTTCCGAAAGCATCGTTGACGAAAACATCACCAAGTGATGCTCAGTATGCTCCAAGTTCTGGGTTGTTTTTTGATTCGTATTTAACAACTTCACCATTAACAACATCTTCAAAACGAGTGTTTTCAAATAATAAAATTTCACCTGGTTTTAAGGCTTTAATTGCTGCTTCTAATTCTTCTCCACGAGTAGCAGGGACGAATTTAACTGGTTTACCAGCAACTTCTTCTAATCTTTTTGCAACTGGGGCAAGTGATTTTTTCGCTTTATCAGCTTCTTCTTTAATACGTGATAAATGTGAGAATAAGACGATTTTCGCGTCGTTTTCCATTAAATATTTAATTGTTGGCATTGCTGCTTTAATGCGGTTGTCATCAGTGATCACACCGTCTTTGATTGGGACGTTAAAGTCAACGCGGACTAAAACTGTCTTATCTTTGATTTGTACATCTTTGATTGTTTTTTTCATTTTATTTCTCCTTGTGTCTACCCTCTTATTTTAAAACAAAAATAAGAGTAATAATGCGATTTTTATGAAATATTCCAATAAAAAAATCGGCCAAAGCCGATTTTTTAAAAACTAATTTAAGTTAAAATTATAGACTTAATAAGTGGCTGATTGTACGTACATATTGTGACACGAATGAGTTTTCGTTATCATATCATGAAAATACTTTAGCTAATTGTTTTCCATCAACTGACATAACTTTTGTCAATGTTGCATCGAAGATTGAACCAAAGTTTGATCCGATGATATCAGATGAAACGATTGGTGTTTCTTCATATCCTAATGCAGCTGCAAGATCTTTGTCACTTGAAACAGCATCTTTGATTGCTTTGTTGATTTCTTCAACTGTTACATCTTTACCAAATTCAACTGATAGGTCAACGATTGATCCTGTAATAACAGGTACACGTAATGCTAATCCATCTAATTTTCCGTTTAATTCTGGTAATACTTTTCCAACAGCTGCGGCTGCACCTGTTTTAGTTGGAATAATGTTGTATCCAGCTGCACGAGCACGACGTAGGTCAGCGTGTGGTAAGTCTAATAATCTTTGGTCGTTAGTGATGGCATGAACTGTTGTCATTAACCCTTTAACGATTCCAAATTTGTCATTTAATACTTTTGCTACTGGTGATAAACAGTTTGTTGTACATGAAGCACCTGAAACGATTGTATCGTCAGCTGTTAAAGTTTTGTGGTTAACTCCGTATACGATTGTTTTTAAGTCACCTGTTGCAGGTGCTGAAATAATAACTTTTTTAGCTCCAGCATCGATGTGTGCTTGGGCTTTTTCTTTTGAAGCGTAGAATCCAGTTGATTCAACAACTAGGTCAACTCCTAATTTTCCTCATGGTAAGTTTTTTGCATCTCTTTCAGCAAAGATTTTAACTTCTTTACCATCGATTACGATTGCACTATCAGTAAATTTAATTTTACCTTTGTGGAATACCCCTTGTGCAGTATCGTGTTCTAATAAGTATGCTAATGTTTGTGGATCTGTTAAGTCGTTGATAGCAACAACTTCAACGTCTTTTAATTCAAATAATTGTCTGAATGTTAAACGTCCAATACGTCCAAATCCGTTAATTGCGATTTTTTTCATTTTTATGTTCACTCCTTTTACAAGGTTTATTTTATACCTATTCTCCCGTTCTACAAATACCTTTATACCATTAATTTTTTTAACCCCTTAAACATTGAGCGGAAAAATTTAGGAAATTAATTTTTAAATTTTCCACGGATTTCCATTGGGTAATTAATCAATTCTCGTAGCCGACCCATGATTCGTTCTGCTCCCACCTTATTTGCTTTGACGTCTTTTGAGTCAGACACATTGGTATAATGTTTTGCCAATTCTTCCATCGTAAAGTTGGAAGTAAAGAAGGTTAGTTTTTGGTGTTCAATGCGATAGTTAATAATTGGGAATAAGACTTCGTCCCGGTTTCATTTAGTGACTTTTTCCACTCCAATATCATCTAATAAAAGGATATCAGCTGTCTTACATTTTTCCACCGTCACGGCGTCCACATTGAAATCACGTTCAAAAGCATCCCGAATTTTATTACACAATTCTTCAAAGGTTGTAATAACAACAGTTTTTTTGTGTTCGGCATATTTTTTGGCAATTGCTTTTAATAAGTACGTTTTTCCAACTCGCGCTTTTCCAAAGATTAA
>JALAGN010000004.1 GCA_022712415.1 Spiroplasma sp.
CTAAAATCGATTTTTTTTGCGTTAACCTAAGTGGAGGTGTATATATGTATCAAATTACAGGAAAAATATTAAGAGTCAACACCGATACAGTTGTGATTGAAGCAAATGGTGTTGGCTATCTTGGTCAAAACATTTTTGAACTAAATGATGGAATCGTCGCACAAGTCGGCGATACTAAGACAGTTTATGTTTTGCAATACTGAAATGAATTTGAATTTTGTTTACTCTTTTTTGAAAAAGAAGACTTAAGAAACATGTTCGAATCATTATTAAAAATTAAACAAATCGGAATTAAAACAGCTAAATCAATTTTCTTAACTTACAGCGTTGAGAAATTTACAGAAATAATCCGTACATACAATGTGAGCGAACTACAAAACATTAAAGGTTTAGGTTCGTTAACTGCCAAAATTATTATCGATGAGTTGAACAAAATGATTTTCAATGCTCACATGACAAGAAAACAAGAAAAAATTTTACAAACACTACAACGACTAGGATATAAAATGTCAGCGATCTACCGTGTTCTAAAAATGGTTGACAAAAAACTGGCCGAAGAACAAATGCTATCTAAAACAATTCAACTACTTTCAACTGATGTTTGTTAATAAAGTTGATCGACCAAAAAAATTTGAAGATTATATCGGACAAGATAATATAATCGCAAATTTACGCATTTACATTGCGTCGTCAAAAAAACAAGCAAAAGTTTTAGATCACATTATTATTCACGGTCCTAGTGGAATGGGGAAAACATCACTTGCTAATTTAATTTCACTCGAAATGAAAAAAAGAATCATTATTCTAAATGGTCCAACATTGCAAAAACCAAGTGATATTATTTCGCCGTTAACAACTTTGAAGCAAGATGAATTTCTTTTTATCGATGAAGTTCATGCTGTTTCAAAAGAAGTGCTGGAAGTTATTTATCCCGTTTTAGAAAACAACGAGCTAAGTGTTATTTTAGGGAAAGATTACAATTCTAAAATTGTTAACATCAAACTACAACCATTCACATTAATTTGTGCCACAACCGAAATTAATAAACTACCTTTGCCGTTTGTGAATCGGTTCTCAATCAATTTCCAACTGCAACCTTATTCCCGCAATGATATTACGAAAATAATTATCAACTATGCCAAAAATATTAACTTCGAATTAAAATATGAAATCGCCAATTTCATTGCGCGATTCACAAAAAATAATCCCCGGATTGCAATCAACATTATCAAAAGAATTTATGACTATTACATTATTGAAAACCCGGCTGAAGTCAGCATCACATATATCAAATCAATTTTACAGAAACTACAAATCTGAAAATTTGGTTTATCTAATATTGATGTGCGTTATCTCAAAATTTTAGCCCAACACGGAACGCTCGGGATTGATAGTATCTCACAAATTTTAGATCTCCCCGTCACGATTATTATTAACACAATCGAACCAGTGCTTGTTAAAAATGTTCTCATTGTTAAGTCAAGTAAAGGGCGAACCATTACTGATGAAGGTCGTAAATTTTTAAACAGTATGGCGATTGATAAATAAATTTTTTAGCTTTCTTAAATCGAGAAAGTGAAAAAAATAAAAGTGGAGGTGATATAATATGACAAGTAATATTAATATTGAAATCAACGGCAAGGATGTGTCGGACAAAAATTCGACTAGCTTGTTGGCATTTGAAACACATATTGATAACTTACATTTATCTAGACACGAGGGTGAAATGATGCGAAAACAAATTAAAGCAATTACAAATTCATATTTAGATTTGATTCCAAAAAGATCAAGAACAGGTGAACCAAGAGATACCGTTACAATTCCGCGAAAAGAATATGAAGAAATGAAAGCAACGATTGCAACTCAAAGTAAGCAAATTGAATTTTTAATGATGGAAGTTAAGGAACTTCGCAAGCGTGTAAGTGAACTTGAATTTGAGAATACCGAGTTACGTAACGTATGTGATAAATACTTTGCAGCGTTCGGTCCTTTACCAAATGATAGTTTATAAAATTTTAATGATAAGATGCACAAAATCAAATGATATCTTTTAAGCCCCTTAAAGGGGTTTTTATTTTTCTTTGTCAGTATCTTTAATGTGTGACTGCCACAATAGAAAGAAAAATTTCAAAATGAAATACTTTATAGTAAAATTATTTTGTAGGTTGTATGATTTACTTTTTAGAAACTGATATTTTTTATACGAAAACTAATTCTTGATAAAAAATATCAAATATTTTGGGGGTAATATGAAAAAACGAGAAAGACTTGAAATGCTGTTTAATGCCATTGTCAGTCAGAATTTAATTACAACGAAAGAGTTTATTGATTTTGCTGTGTCGAAGGAAATCAAATACTTAACAGCAACAAGAGATTTAAAAGAACTAGAACAACTGGAATACATCAAAGTTGTTCACGATCACATTGAGATTAGTAATGCTTCATTGGAATCGCCAATGCATTCATATCGTTATGTTTTAAATGTGGAAGAAAAAACAAAAATTGCCGCCCGCGCTGTGGAATTTTTAGAAGAGGAAGATGTTGTTTATATTTCATCTGGGACAACATGCGAGTGATTGGTAAAACAAATCAAGACTGATGTTGCGTTGGTTGTTACCAATGGTTTAGCTGTGTTTAATACTTGTTTAAATAACGAACACATCAAGGAAACAATTTTATTAGGCGGTCATTTGCGAAGGAAGACCCTTGCATTTTATGGGGGAGACACTCTAGAAATTTTATCGCGCTACCGTTTTACAAAAGCATTTTTGACAGCAACAAGTATGCAAAATAATTTAGAATTATTTATTTCGTCAGAAAGTGAGGCATCAATTTTTTCAAAAGCCGTTTCGTTAGCAAAAAAATCCTTTCTCGTGATGGATTCGACAAAACTAGTCGAAGACCAAGGTTCGCGATTTGTCACTGACTTGTCGGACATCGATTATTTAATCACCGACGATAACATTGATAATGAAATCCGCGAACTCATCGCAAGTAAAACTAATTTAATAGTTGTTAAGTAAATTTATTTTTGATAATTTTTATCAGAAAATAAATTTATTTTTTTATGGATAATTGGGAAAAATTAGAATACTATATCTATGAAAGTGAGGAGATTTATATGATCTTAAATTTTGATGAAGCAGAATTAAAAGAACGTGGTGGTTTATGCACGTTATCTGAAATTCAACAACAATCAATAGTATTTCGCAAGGTACTCGAAATTGCCAAAGAAAATAGTGAAGCAATTGCGTTGTTCTTTCAAAAAAATAAAATTGACAAAGCCAACACAAGAATTATTTTCACTGGTGCTGGAACGTCGGAATTTGTGGGAAATTCAATTGTCCATTTCTTTACAAGAAAAGGTTATGACGCCCATTCAATTGCGACAACTGATATTGTGCAAAACATTGAAGACTACATTTTAGCTGACAAAAAAACCATTTTAGTTTCTTTTGCTCGTAGTGGTAATTCGCCCGAAAGTGTGGCGACTTATAAAATGATGAGCCAGTTTGTCAAAGATATTAAACATGTCGTTATTACTTGCAACGCTCAAGGTGAGTTAGCAAAATGTGCGACAAACGATGAGGGGAATTATTTATTTATCTTACCGCCCGAATCAAACGATGCTGGTTTTGCAATGACTTCTAGTTTCACTGGAATGATGACAGCGGCGCTCTTATTTTTTGCATCATTGTATCCAGAAGAAAAAATGGAAACGGCTGTGCAAAAATTGGTTGACGATATGTATCCCAACATGCAAAAACATAATGCTGTCATTTCAGGAATTTCACATTTTGATTTTTCTCGAATTGTTTATTTAGGTTCAGGAAATCTAAATGGGATTGCCCAAGAATCACATTTAAAAATGTTAGAACTGACAGCAGGAAAAATTGCTGCGACTTTTAACACTCCGATGGGATTCCGTCACGGACCAAAATCATTTTTAAATGATAAAACATTAGTTGTCATTTATCTAAATAAAGACGAATACCGTCGTCAATACGATCTTGATTTATTACGCGAACTGAACGCCCAAAAACAAGCAGGAAAAATTGTGGTCCTTGATTACAAAGAGGATGCAGAAGTTAAAAAAATTTGTGATGACTATTTAGTTTTCGCTGATACCAACATTGATGTTTTAACTGGAATCGATTATGTTTCCTTTGCCCAATTGCTTGCCTTTAATACCTCATTGAATTGTAAATTAACACCGGATAATCCGTGACCAAGTGGTGAAGTTAACCGCGTTGTCAAAGGTGTTATTATCCACGAAAAAAAATGTTAGGTTTATATATCACAGGGATTGTAATTGGTTATATTGGTTTTGGTTTTTTACTTTATTGAGTAATTTCTCACTGAAGAGTGTGACGCGAAAGTAAGCAACGACAATTTGAAGTTGTCAATTCATCAAGAGGGATGACAAAAATTTATCGTCCGTTCGTGATTTGAATTTACTGCTTTGTTTTGTTTGCGTTGTTACTCATCGCACTCTTCTGCAGCTTCATGATAGCGACGGCGGTTTAAGATGAATTTATTTTTTTCCGTTGACATTATTTCGACCGGACTATTATCGGGTCTCGCTGTCATTTTAATTATTGGTTTAATTTGTTTTTTTGTCGTTGTCTTTCGTCGCAACAATGCGATCAAATTGTTAGACGACTTTGTCGCAAAAATTAACGCGATGGATTTTTCAAAAGCTGATCAAGCTGATGGACAAAAATTTAAAGTTTACCAATATGAAAAAAATTTATTTGAGAAAGTGAAACTCAAAGATTTTGTCATTCCAATGAAACCAATTTTGAATAAAAATATCATTTTTTCTGACGTCCTAGATTTTCGTAAAATCTATATGGATCAAAAATATCAGAACACCGAATTAGAA
>JALAGN010000037.1 GCA_022712415.1 Spiroplasma sp.
AAAATGAACAATGCTATAATGATTTTGTTAGTAAAATTATTATTGTCATTGAAGGTAAAAAGGTTCACTTATCGAGTGAATCGACTTCTTTAGCAGATTTTGGCGTTCACATCAGCCAATTAAATTTAATTGATAAGGAGGGGAATCATATGATTTCACAAATACAACAACCGATAACAGAATACAAGAGAGTCATACCAAAAAATATTCACAAAGAAATATTGGATGGTAATTCTAATTTTGTTCTCGTTGATCGCAAAGAATTTGAGGATCTGAAAGCTCGTGTCGAGTTTCTTGAAAAAGAAAACGTCGAACTTCGACGTGAAAACGCTGAACTTCGACGTGAAAACGCTGAGCTACGTAAACAAATTGTTGATTTACAAACACAAGTCATTACATTACAAAATATCTGCGACAAGTACTTTAATTTGTATGGTCCGCTACCAGCTAATTAAAATAAGTACCACTATTTTTAGATATATGTAACGATGTGATACAAAAAAACCTTTTTGTTGTTTGACAAAAAGGTTTTTTATTTGCGGCGGTAGTTTAAACCGACAAGATTTTTAACTTTATTAAGTTTTTTAGAAGCAACTGACTTGGCGTTGGCGGCACCGGCCATAAGGTAGTTGTCGACCTCGGTTGAATTATATAATGTTTGAAAACGCTCTTGAATGGGAGTGAGTAAATTAGTAACAGCATCGGCTACCGCTTGTTTAAATACTCCATAATCTTTGCCGCTAAAATTAGATTCTATTTTATCAAGACCATCGCCAGTAATGGCACTGAGAATTGTCATTAGATTACTAATTCCGGGTTTATTTTCAGGATCAAAGTGCACAAGGTTATCGCTATCGGTAATAGCACTTTTAATTTTTCGTTGAATAGTAGCAGCGTCGTCCAACATAAAAATAACACCTTTTTCATTTTTAGCTGATTTTGACATTTTACTTGTTGGATCTTGTAAATCCATAATTCGAGCTCCTACTTTTGGGGTGTAAACCTCAGGCATTTTAAAAAGTGGTCCGAACTTATTGTTCATTCGCTCCGCAATGTTTCTGGTTAATTCGACGTGTTGCTTTTGATCTGCTCCAACCGGAATGTAATCGGCATCATAAAGTAAAATATCTGCTGCCATTAATGCGGGATAAACTAGTAATCCGGTCGGGATGAAATCAGTTCCGTTGCTTGCTTTTGCTTTTGCTGATTTATCTTTAAATTGTGTCATACGTTGTAATTCACCAAGTGTGGTGTTGCATGTTAAAATTCAACCAAGTTCCGAGTGCTCGGAAACATCGCTTTGTAAAAAAACATTTGCTTTTTTGGGGTCAAGACCACACGCAAAATAAAGAGCCACAATGGTTTTAATATTATTTCTTAATACTTCCTTTTCAATTGGCATTGTAATTCCGTGTAAATTAGCAACAAAAATATACATTTCAAATTCATCTTGTAACTTAACAAAGTTTTGTAATGCTCCAATGTAATTTCCAAGTGTTAGTTTACCGGTCGAAGTAATGCCAGATAAAATTCGTTTTTTGTCCATGAAATACCTCGTTTCAATTATTATTATAATTGATTTTATGGAGAGATATAGTTTAGAATTATAAAAGAATAGGTGATTTTATGTTTAAATATAATTTTGTTTTAAATAATTACGATGAAACCATTGATGCGGTTGAAAAATTGGACGCCCTGTTGCAAAACCGTCAACAAAAATGGGAGTTTTCTGAAGAACCAGAATATTTATTTTTGCTTGGGGGAGACGGAACCTTTTTAAATGGGTTAAAAGTCTATGAAACCAAAATTGCAAGCATTAAATTTATTCCTTTTTTATATGGCGGAATTGGGTATTACACAAACCACAATATGGTCAAAGATTTCGTCTGTATTTTAGATGCCATTGAAAATAGTAAAATCGAAACCATTAAGTACGAACTATTAGAAGCACGATTTAATGATGAACGGCACTTTGCTTTAAATGAAGTTAAAGTCGTTAACGAAGCAAAAGCTATTTTTACCAACGTTTTCGTTGATGGGGAATTTTTAGAGGAATTCCACGGTACTGGTCTAACGTTTGCTACATCTGGGGGATCTTCTGGGTATATGAAAGCGACAGGTGGAGCCATCATTTATAACTTACACCAAGGTATTTTTGAAATGAATGAAATTTTCCCTGTGAGCACGAACAAATATCGCCCGTTAGGAGCGCCGCTAATTTTTTCAGCAGCTAACACCATTACGCTGGAAGGTGAAATTAACCAACAAAGGATTATTATTGATACAGAAAAATACGAAATTAAAAGTAATGAGATTCAAATCACATTAGCAAAAGAGACAGCGACCGTTTTAGTGTCGAATGTCACTATTTCGCGTGTTGAAATGTTACGTGATCTCTTTATTATTGATCGCGCAAAAAAAGCGAATTAATGATGGTCAATTAGTAAATTCTTTTATAACCGTAAATACCGCCAATTAAAACCATGGCATTTTCGTATCCTTGATCATTTAAAAATTGCGCCGCTTCAGAACTACGGTTTCCAGCGTTGCAAACTGTTACAATTGTTTCACCCTTATCAGGACAATGAATTTCAACATTGTGAACTAATTCGTCAATTGGGATATTCTCAGCCCAATTAAAGCGCACTAAAATTTTATATTCTTGTTCGGTACGGACATCAATTGTGCGAATTTGGTCTTTGATTTTGTGATATTCTTGTGCTGATATTGTTTTCATTGCGAAACCTCCTCTAATTTATAAAAAATATAATTTATTCCTCGTTTTTACTTGACTATTGACATATATATAATACAATAATAAAGGTTCGTTGAAGAAACGATATCTAAATAGATGGAGGGGATAATTTGAACGATTTTAAATTATTTGCACTAGGTGGACAAGATGAAAAAGGAAAAAACCTTTATGTCATCGAAATAGAGGATAGTCTCTTTGTCTTCGATTTTGGGATTAAACACCCAGAAAAAGGAATACTAGGAATTGACGCTGTCATTCCAAGTATTGATTATTTAATTGAAAATGAAAAACGGGTTAAAGGGGTCTTTATCTCGTCACCTTCATCAATTAATGTGGGAGCAATCAGCCAAGTGTTCAAAGTCCTAAAAAATGTTAATATTTACTGTAATGATTTAGTTGCGGTTGTGATTAAAGCAAACTTAACTAAAATGCGTGTGCGTCTTAACGACTCAAGGATTAAGTTAATTAAAGCACATGATACCTTAAACTTTGGTAATGTAACGGTGGAACCGTTCCAAACCACAGCAAGTTACCCAGAAACTTTTGGTTATGCCTTACATACACCAATTGGAACAATTGTTTATATGGGTGATTACGTGATCGATGGAAGTGAGCAATCTTACTTCTCAACTGATATGAAACACATTAACGCGATTGCGAATAAAAACATTCTTGCGTTTATCTCAGATTCAGAAAATGCTTCACGTTTGGATTATACTGTCCCGCATCATAGGATTGAAAAATTCATTTCTGCTCCAATGAAGGACTTAAAAAAACGTTTAATCATTGGAATTTTTGAAGAAGATATCTTCAAATTATTTGAAGTAGTTAACCAAGCACGTGAAGCTGGTCGCAAAGTTGCCATTTACGGAAGGACACTGCAAAAAGTGATTGAATCAACCAATATTCTAAAAAGTCTTGGGATTGATAAAAAAGAAATTATCTCTGTTGACGAATTTGTCAAAACTGAAAACAACGTCCTATTAATTGCCGGAACTGTGGAAGGGTTATATTCACAATTAGCAAGAATTGCGAACGGAAACGATGACTTAATTGAATTTACGGAAAATGATACTTTAATTATTGCAACGCCGCCCGCGGCTGGTGTTGAAAAAAAACATGCCGAAATTTTGGATGAGTTAGCAAGGACCAATGCGAGATTAATCGCGTTATCGGATAAAAACATTTGGTCGATGAAAGCTAGTTTTGAAGATATCAAGTTTATGACAAGGATCTTCAAACCAAAAGCGTTTGTCCCGATTAAAGGTTTATATAAAGATTTATTAAAAGCCGAACAAGCAGCAAAAGAATCAGGTGTTTTGGACGGTCATACAGCTTTGATTGATAATGGTCAAATTTTAAAAATCAATAAAGACGGAGAATGTGTGATTTCACGTGATGAAATCAAAACTGCTGATGCTTACATCGATGGAATCGGTGTCGGAGATATCGGGTCTGTCGTTTTAAATGAACGGCGCCAACTAGCAACAGATGGTGTTGTGATTATTGGAGCTAATATTGATAATAAAACTAAAGAACTTGTTTCGTTAGTTGATATGCAAATGCGTGGGGTCATCTTTATTCAAGATGAAAACCCAATCTTTAAAGCGTTACATGTCCAAATTCAAAATATTTTTGAAAATGGGGTTAAAACATTTAAAACAGATCCGCGCAAATTTGATATTAATGAAATTAGAAAAGAAATCATTTCGAAAGTTCGAACAATGATTAAAAAAGATGCAGGGAAACAACCAATTGTCCTTGCCGTAATTAATGAAATTGATGGTAATTTTAAACCAAGACCGTCAAGAAATAATTAATTAAATTAAGGGGGAAAATTTATGAGTGCCGTACAGCACAACAGCAAAAAACTAAGTCTTGCACAATTTATTTGACTTGGTTTTAACTATACTGTCGGAATCGGATTTATAGGAAACTTAGCAATTCTATCTAACTACGTTACAATGACTACAGATGAAAGTGGGGCACCTCACTTTTATATGAACACCGATTCTGTTGGTATGCATATTATTTGAATATTCGTATTATTAGGAATAGTAGCATCAATTTCTGCATTTGCCTTTGCTAAATTAGCAAAAGTGCATAAATCAGATAATAACGGTGGAGCTTATTTATACACACGTACAGCAATGGGGAGATTCATGGGATTCTTTACAACATTCATGCAATACATTGTTTTACCATTCTTAATTACTTCACAAATCTTTAACTTACTAAAAGCCTTTTTTGAAGGAACATATGCCGGTGCCACTGGTCTAGCGCTCGACACAGCGTTAGGTAAAAACTCGCACTGAGCATCATTAATTCTTGATGTCTGTGGAATTCTAATTTACTTCTTCTTTGCCTTCGTGGTATTTGGGGGAATGAAATTATTCAAACGTCTATCAAGTGCAACCGGAGTAATTAAATGAGTTACTTCAGCATTCTTAATTGTTGGGGCAATCTATTTAGCAACTACTTCAACATCAACTGGTCATACAGCATCAGATAACTTAAAAAACTGATTCGATCCAAGTTGAACATCGTCGTCATCATCAAACATTGAAAATGCCTCTGGCTTCCACTTAACATTTGGAGCCTTTACAAAAGCATTTACTTCATGTTTCTTCTTCTATGCGGGATTCGAAACATTTGCAACAGCTGGAAAAAACATCGAGAATCCTGAAAAAAACATGGGATTAGGAATCTTAATTATTATGTTAATTTCAACTGTCTTCTATGTCTTAACAATCATTGTCTTCGTATCAGGAATTGATCCAATGCCAAATGCTACTGCAAGAACAGGCGGACTCATTCAAAATATGAATATGGGTCTCTGAACCTACGAAGGATTTAAAAACGGCGACTCCTTAACCTGAGTTGCCTATGGTGGAATGGCAATCATGATTGTGTCACAATTAGCGCTAAAAGCGAACGTGTCAATGCAAAATGCGTTATACGGAGGAACAATGGTGCAACCGTTGGCCCAAGAAGGTTATATTTCAGAACGTTATAACGAATTAAACAAAGATGATTTACCAATTAAAGGTTCAATCTTAAACTTCATTATTACTGCAGCCGTCCTTTGCGTCTGATTAATTATTCCCGATCTCTATGAAGGAATTGCCGGAGCAGACCCAGTCTTCTCGGTTTCACAATTAACAGAGGCATCAAGTGCGATTACACTATTTATTTACGCGATGGTTATTTTATCAGTTGCCATTCATGGATTTAAAAAACGTCTAAAAGTGCACGGTGTGGAATGAGCAATGTTCGGACTTGTCTTCGTGCTATTCGTAGCGATGTTCTTCTATCACTATGCAACACTATTTATTAACTTAAAAGGATTCGGAAGCAAAACTGGTTCAGAAGAATTCAGTGCTGCCATTGGAGCATTTGTTGAATTAATCTTCGTGCTCGTTTCAGCCGGATTTGCTGTGATTTGATACTTTGCATACTACAAAAAAATCTTGAAAAAACGTATGGCATCACCAGAAGGTGTGGCAAAACAAAAAGACCTTGACAGTGAATTTGTTTTAGTAAACCAAACAGCATTTATCTCAATTTTATTTGGTCGTAATGGAACAAGTAAACGTAATAGTGCCATTGATGTTTTTGAAAAAGAACTACAAAACCACGAACGTTTAGAAGAACTAAAACGCAAAATTAAATATGAACAACATACTTACTTGGCCAAAAATACAATTACCACTGCCCAAGATAAAGAAAAATATGATGCACTCGTGAAAGCGAACCGCGAAAAAATCAAAGCCTTAGAGCTTGATGTTCGCGAAAAAGATCAACAAATTAAAGCTGAAGCGAAAAAAACGCCAGCCCAAGTTGAATAAGAGAAAAATCGTCAATCTAATTGACGATTTTTTATTTTCCCTCTAAAAGTATTAAAAATATATTAAAATATATAGGTTAAGGGCAAACAAACAATAGGGTGATAATATGAATTCAAATGATTTCGAACGCGATCATAAAACAAAAGCTTTTCGGGTGGAGAAAAAACAACGTCGTAATGATTCAATCGCATGAATTATTGCAAGTATCGTACTACTTTTTTTAAACGTTGTATCCATTGGGCGCATTACTGTCGTTGGGCAATTTATTGACGACGTCATTTTTACGTTCACTTTTGGGTGATTTAAGTACTTCGTTTATTTAATTTTCATTGGGATTAACATTTGCATCTACTTTGGAATCCGGTTTAAATTTAAAAAACGGTTCTTACTGATGGTCTTTGGCACATGATGTGTCCTGGCATGAATTATTACCGCTGTCCTTTTTATTGTTGCCTACCATTTAGATATTAAAGATTTACAAATTGATAATTATTTCTCAAGCTCAATTTTTGTTTCGTCAATTAAAGCGTATATTAGTAACTGAAAAGAGTATTCGATCTTCGGGTCATATGCACCGAAATCATGAATTCTTTGTGATTCACATACTTACTTTTCACTTTGAGCAGGGGGCGGATTTATTGGTGCCTTTCTATCAGCCGTTTTCTCATACACAACCATTTATGGAAATTTTGGTTTCTCATTGTTTGGTTTATTTTTAGCAATTACCTGAATTATGACCGGGGATCCGTTGTATCTGTTGAAACCCAAAAGCAAACGCGTGGGACGAGGGTTGCGCATTTTATCGTTGGGAGCAAAAGAACATAAACTGAAAAACAAACAAAAAATCAAAAAAGAAAAAGCCCAAAAAAAAGGTCTCTTTCAAATTGAATATTTCAATAATGAAAACAATGATTTAAGTCTGTATGACTCGCAAACAATTGCTGATGTGACGATTGAAATGCCGGGATTCAAACGTGTTTCTAACACCGAAAATAGTCCTGAAATTACTGAGATTTTTTCAGTGCATGACGAAATGGGATCTAACCCCGTGTCACGCAACGCTTACATTGATGATGATTTAATGGCGTACAATTCTGATTTGAATTATGATGCTTATTTAACTGAAGACGAAAACGAACCAAATTATAACCGTCACCACGAACCAAATAACCAAAATCATGTGCCCGTTTACAATGAGCAACCGCGTCAATACCAACAACCGCAACAACCGATAAATCAAAATCAAAACCAACCCCAAGATGATATGGGTGATTTCCCAACATCAATTTATGGTGATGTCCCTGTGGAACATGCGAGAAAAGAATTTCATCGCGAAACTGCCGTGACACCGTTTGGTGCTAACGGGAAAACAACCGAAATTTTCAAACGCAATGAAACAGAAGAAGAAATTTTGGCACCAAAACCAGAACCAAAAAATGCCGCACCAACTGATTCACAAATGACTTTAGATGATTTCATCAACAATAATGCGAAAGAGGATATTACTGTCCGGGTGCCCGATTATGACTCGCCACTGAAAAAACGTTTACCAAAAAATAATGTAACGCATGATTTTGAATGAGGTAACACACCAAGTGCGGAAGCAAAAACACCAAAACCAGTAGTTGAAGCACCCAAATTATTCATTAATCATAACTATCGCTTGCCGACAATTGATCTTCTCAACGACGAAAAAGTTGATTTAACATTGCAAAACAAAATGAAACTCGATGCTGAAAACAATGCTAAAATTGTTAACAGTGTCTTTGAGTCATTTAACGTTAAAGCGCGCGTAACTGAATACCAAATCGGACCTTCAATTACGCAATTTATTGTGACTCTTGATCAAGGAAGCAAAGTTCAAAGTGTTTTAACTTTGGAAAATGAAATCAAACTACGTCTAGCAACGCAAAACGTTCTAATGGAAGCGCCAATTAACGGAATGGCTGCCGTGGGAATTGAAATTCCCAATAAAGCTGTCACCCCAGTTAATATGAAAAGTGTGATTGGCCAAATTCCATTACAAAAAGCAAATTCAAAACTATTATTCCCAGTTGGGAAAAACGTTGTTGGAAATGTTATTTTTGGGGAACTTGCTTCAATGCCGCACTTACTTGTCGCGGGATCGACTGGTTCAGGAAAATCAGTGATGATCAACAGTATTATTACTTCGATTTTGTTACGTTCTAAACCACACGAAGTTAAAATGTTAATGGTTGACCCGAAACGAGTTGAACTTTTACCATACGCTAAAATTCCGCACCTGATTGCGCCGATTATCTCTGATATGGCATTGGCAGCAGGAGCGTTGAAAAAAGCTGTTTTTGAAATGGAACGTCGTTACACTTTGTTTTCAAATAACGGTGTGAAAAATATTACTGGTTATAATGCTCAAATTAAAAAAGCAGAAGATAAATTGCCATACATCGTTGTTATTATTGATGAGTTGGCCGATTTAATGTTAACTGAAAATAAAAAATCAGTGGAAGAATCAATTATGCGTTTAACCCAAATGGCTCGTGCCGCTGGAATTCACTTAATTGTTGCGACCCAAAGACCGTCAACTGATGTTATTACTGGTGTTATTAAAGCCAATATTCCATCGCGAATTTCGTTTGCGGTGGCAAACCAATACGACTCAAGAACCATTTTAGATTCTAATGGAGCTGAAAAATTAGTGGGAAAAGGGGACATGTTGTTTATGGAACCAGGAAACCAACGCCCAATTCGTGCGCAAGGAATCTATGTTAGTGACGATGAAATTAGTCGTATCACCCAATTCTGTGCCAATCAACAAGATCCGCAATTTGATGAAACTTATACATCAACTGAAAACGGACCGGTCGATGCCTTTAGTGGGAAAGAAAAACGTTTAGATCCAATGTATGAAAAAGCAATTGAACTGATTGCACTTTCAGGACAAGCATCAACAAGTTACTTGCAACGAAAACTCCAAATTGGTTATAATCGTGCTAGTCGCATTATTGATGAACTTGAAGAAAACGGAATGATTGGACCACAAAACGGTGCTAAATCACGGGAAATATATATAAAACGATAATTAACTTATCGTTTTTTATTTTCCCAATTTCGATATAATACTAGAAGTAGGTGATAACATGACAATTCAAGAAAAAATCGGATTATTGCCGGAGAAGCCAGGGTGCTACTTATATTTAAATGCGCAAAATAAAATTATCTATGTTGGTAAAGCAAAGAATTTAAAAAGACGAGTTTCCAATTATTTTACCGCCGTTTTGAATATCAAAACAACCAAGCTGGTCCGTGAAATTGTTGACGTCCAATTTATTGTAACGAACAACGAAAAAGAAGCGCTCCTATTAGAAGAAAATTTAATTAAGAAAAATCGTCCGCGTTTTAATGTACTTTTAAACGATGACAAACACTATCCGTACATTGTGATTACTGACGAAAAGGACCCGGAATATTTATACACACGTGATTATAATAAAAAATATAAAAAATCGTTTGGGCCATTGCCGGACGGGTCAAGTGCCGGAAAGATTTTAAAAATTCTACAACTCTTGTATCCGCTTCGTCGGTGCAAAGGGAATTTAGGAAAACCGTGTCTCTATTATCACATCGACCAATGTAGTGGAGCATGCTTTAAAGAAGTTTCACCTGATTATTACAAAGGAATTATTAAACACGTCAGTGATTTCTTCGGAGGAAAATCAAACGAAGTCAAAGAAATGTTGCTGCATAAGATTGAACGAGCAGCAAATAATTTACAATTTGAAGAGGCGGGGAGAATTAAAGGAATTCTTGATAATCTGGATTTAGCCTTATTCAAACAAGATGTTGAGAACGAAAACTATGGCGATATTGATATTTTCAATTACGCCATCACAGATCACAAAATCTGTTTCACAGTATTATTTTATTTGAACGGAAAACTGTCATTCAAAGATAGTACAATTTTTGATTTTGACGACCAGGACATCGGAGATTTATTTAAATCATTTGTGGTTCAAATTTACTCACGTAACATTCTGCCAAAGGAAATTATCTTGCCTGATGAAATTGAAGCAGAAGATTTAAAACTCCTATACGAAAACAAAGTTAAAACAGCACCGAAAAAATATCAAGCGCTGCTCAATTTAGCGAGAAAGAATGCCGAAGAAACATTACGTGTTAACCTATTGGAAAACGGATCGTACTCGAACAAGCAACAAAAAATTCTACAAGACTTACAAACCTTGCTTCACTTGCCAACTTTCCCATATCACATTGAAATGTTTGACGTTGCTAATATCTACAACGAATTTGTGACCGGAGCAATGGTTGTTTATAAAAATGGTTACCCATCACGTAATGATTTTCGAAAATACAATATCAATATTGAGCACCAAGATGATTTCCACCGTATGCAGGACATGATTTATCGCCGTTATCAAAAAATGCTGATGGCAAAAAGTCCTCGTCCGGACCTCATCATAATGGACGGAGGAAAAATTCAAGTCCATGCCGCAGTCTCACAATTAGAACTCCTTGGTTTAGATATTCCGGTCATTGGATTAATTAAAAATAGTCACCATAAGACTGAACGTCTTCTCAATTATGATGGAACTGAAGTTGAGTTTAAAAACAATCTTGAACTATTTAACTTTATGGCCAATATTCAAGAACGTGTCCATAGTTTTGCGATTTCACAATTCCGAAAACGAAAAGAAAAAGGAATCTTTACGACAACTCTTGACGGTATCAAAGGTCTCGGACCAAAAACAATGGCCAACCTAATTCAAGGTTTTGCTTCGCTGGACGCATTAAAACAAGCACCCATTGCGGAAATTACGAAAATTGTGAAACAAGAAGCAATCGCAATTGCCATTCACGAAATTCTAAATAAAGATGACAAATAGTGATTTTAGGTTTACAACTATAAGAATTAATGTAAAATATTAAGAGTTAAAGGGGTATTAATCATGGAAAAAGAAATTATTTTAACCAAGGCCGGTTATGAAGATTTAAAAAACGAACTTAAAAATTTAATTGAAGTTATTCGTCCACAAGTAATTGAGGAATTAGTTGAAGCGCGAAACCAAGGAGACTTGTCTGAAAATGCTGATTATGATGCAGCACGTAACCGTCAAGCTGAAGTGGAAGCAAGAATTAAAGAGTTGGAAGCAACAATTGCGAACGCGAAATTAATCGAAGATAACACCAAAGAAAAAGGAATTCACTTAGGAAATACAGTCACATTCAAAAATATTAAAACTAAAGAAGAACGTCAAGTTAAAATTGTTGGAGCGATTGAAGCTGACCCCTTTGAAGGTTTAATTTCGAACGAATCACCATTAGCAAAAGCAATGATGGGTCGTTTGGTTGGTGATGGAATTGAAATCAAAGATGTGGCCAATCCTTACCGAATTGAAATAATTAATGTAAAATAATACTCGAAAGGGTATTTTTTTATGCAACGAATTCAAAAAACATTTAAAAATAACTGACCAACAATTTATTTGGTGGCAACTCCGATTGGCAACATTTCGGATATGTCAAAACGAGCAATTGAAACTTTAAACCAAGTTGACTTCGTGTATTGTGAAGATACTAGAACAAGTGGTGTTCTCTTCAATGAACTAGGACTACAAGTTAAAACGCGTTCGCTGCATAAGTTCAACGAACTTGCGAAAGTGGATGAAATTAAGCAGTTACTGGCGCAAGGATTAAGTATTGCTCTTGTATCTGATGCTGGTGTTCCGGGAATTAACGATCCGGGCATGTATCTG
>JALAGN010000038.1 GCA_022712415.1 Spiroplasma sp.
ATATATTTTGTGTACTCATCAGAATTATCAATTGATGTGAAATCTTTTTTGTCGTGTTTGAAAGTTGTTTCCGCTAGGACAAATAAATCCGCAACACTTCTTGTAAAGAATCCAACGTGGTCCATACTTGGTGCATAAGGAATTACTCCGTATCTTGAAATTGATCCGTATGTTGGTTTGTATCCAATAACTCCATTCAATGATGCTGGCTTACGAATTGAATCACCAGTATCAGTTCCGAGCGCAAAGTGTCCAAGTCCTTTTGCCATTGCAAAAACACTTCCCGATGAAGAACCTCCAACGATTCTGTTACGGTCTAGTGGGTTGTAAACAATTCCAGTTGAAGCGTGTAATCCAGTTCCACCCATTCCCAATTCATCAAGAACAGTTTTACCTAACATCTCAGCTCCGGCGTCATTCAATAATTTAATAATTGTTGCGTCCTCAGCTGGAATAAAGTTTTCTAAAATTTTTGAAGAAGCAGTTGTGGGATAACCCTTAGTTCAAATATTATCTTTGGAAAAATAAAATGATCCAAATAATTTACCATCGGTGTTTTTGTTTTCATATTCTTTTCCTGTGAACATTGTACAAAAAGTTACGTCATCAATTTTTTTTGCTTCATTGATTTCATTTTCTTTTTGTTGGTTTAAATTTTCTTTTGTTAAATTATTTTTTATGCTTAAAATATTTTTCATTACTTGACCACCTTTTTAATTAACACATAATCTTTATCTTTGTTCGGAGCATTCGACATCATTGCCTCTTTTGTAATTGTTGTTGCATCACTATCATCTCGTAAATAAGTATTTACAACGTCAACCGGATAATGCATCGGATCAACTCCCTCAACATTGATGTGTGTTAGTTTTGTAAAATCATTTATGATTTTGTTTTCGATTTTAAATATCTTGTCTGCTTCTTCGTCAGTTATTTCAATCATGATATCGTTTGCTAATTCTTTGATTAGCTCTTTTGTAACTTTAATCATTTTCTTCCTCCATTAATTTATTTAATTCTTCTTCGTTAATAATTTTTACTTTTAGTTTTTCAGCTTTAGCAAGTTTGCTTCCGGCTGATTCTCCAGCAAGAACAAAATCTGTTTTGCTTGAAACAGATTCAATTGTTTTACCACCAAGGTGTTCAATTAAATCTTTAAAGTAATTTCTTGGTTTGCTTAAGACACCAGTAATTACAAAGTTTTTATTTTCAAAATTTTTATTTATGTTTTTTATTTTACTATCATTTTTAAATTGAACACCATGATTTTTTAAATCACTAATTAATTTTTTATTATTCGGATTTTCAAATCAATCAACAATCGAAACAGCAACAACATCACCAACATCTTCAATGGCAATTAATTCCTCAACCGTTGCATTAGCTAAGTCGTCAATTGTTGTGAAGTGTTCGCAAATTATCTGCGCAGTTTTTTTACCAACATGTCTAATTCCTAAACCGAAAATTAATTTCGCCATATGTTCTTGTTTTGAATTTTTAATGGCTTCAATAATATTTGAAAATAATTTTTCACCAATCTTGTCCAACTCAAGAATCCGCTCTTTATATTTTTCGAGATGATATAAATCAGAAATAGAACTGACAAAATTATTTTCAAAAAACTTTTCAATTAACTTGATGCTAACACCATCGACGTTCGCGGCATCACGTGAAACAAAGTGTTCGATTGATCGCACAATTTTTCGCGGACAGTTGGTGTTGATACAATATTGATCAACTTCACCGGCACTTCGTTCCAATAAAGTTTCACACTCTGGACATTTTTTTGCTTCGTGAAATTTTTTTAGTGTTTCGTAATTGCCATCTACAATTGGTGCGATGACTTCCGGAATGATGTCTCCCGCTTTTTTAATTTTAACTTTTCCACCAACACGAATATCTTTTTGAATGATAAAGTCGGCGTTGTGTAAAGTTGCAGCTCGTACAGTTGTTCCAGCAATTTGAACTGCATCAAGTTCAGCGTTGTAAGTAATCCTTCCGGTTCTTCCAACTGTTGGAAAAATTGAACGCAACGTCGTGCTCACAACTTCGGCTGGAAATTTATAAGCAATAGCTCACTTCGGAGTTTTAGCATTGTAACCAATCTCATCGTACAATTCAAATTCATTGACCTTGATGACAATCCCATCAATTTCATAATCCAAAGTTTCGCGTTGAATTGTCAGTGATTGAATGTAATCATACACCGCTTCGATCCCATTAATTTTTTTACCAAGTGGATTGACTTTGAATTTTAATTTTTGTAATTCAATTAACGAATCTTCGTGCGTCGCATTATTAACACGATCCATGTTGTAATAAATTCACGCATCAAGTTTTCGCTCAGCCGCAATTTTTGTATTTAGTTGTCGCAGCGTTCCGGCTGCTGCGTTTCTTGGGTTCGCAAAAATTTCTTCGTGGTTTAATAATTTCATTTCATTTATTTTTAAGAATTGTTTTTTAGAAAGATAAACTTCGCCTCGTGTTTCAAAATAAGGATTTTTATTTTCAATCACAAGTGGAATTGATTTAATTGTTTTAACATTCTCAGTGACGTTCTCACCAATTGATCCGTTTCCTCTTGTTGCTCCAATTTCTAAATTTCCAAATTTGTAAATTAATGAAATCGAAAGTCCATCGATTTTTGGTTCGACAAAATAATTAAAATTCTTATCGCCAATTATTTTTTTAACTTGTTTATCAAATTGGACAAGGTCTTCAAAATTAAAAGCATTCGCAAGACTCAACATTTTTTCTTGGTGCACATATTTTTCAAAACTATCTAAAACAGTTCCACCAACTCGTTGACTCGGAGAATCAGTTGTGACTAATTCAGGAAAAGCATTTTCAATTTCTAAAAGTTTTTGCATTTCACGATCGTACTCAGCATCATCGACAGTTGGATTGTCCATCACGTAGTACTCATGCGCTCATTGATCTAATTTAGCTTTAATGTTTGCTAATTCTAGCGCAGCATTTTTTTTGTCCATCGTAACCTCCTAAATTTTTAAACGTACAGTTTTTCTGTAAATAACTAATTTAATATTTTCTTTTTGGTTTTTAGTAATGCGGTTTGCAATTTCAAACGGCAAAACCATAATGGTAATAAACATTAATGCAATTAAACTGTACCCTGCTGTTTCATTAATGTTGGGAGCAATCAATTGAATAATATTTGTAAAGAGTGGATTGTAGAATGTTAAATATAGAATGAAGAAAATATCTAACGCAGTAAAGATAATATTTTTCCCGACACGTTGACGTAAAAACACCCAAGCAACGGCCAGTCCTAAAACTGTCATGGCAATTGCAAAAATAATTCACCCTTTTATTTTGGCATCACTAATTCAATCCACCCATCAAAAGAGCATTTGAATGTACTCAACGTTTTGGGTCAGAATATATTTATTAACCGACAACGCATAAGCAGCCGAAATAATTAACAGTGCGGACGGAATTAAAAGAATCGCCAAAATATTTCTTTGTTTCAAATACAACTCCACTTTTGTTTCAATGAAGTAGCGGTTTCGAGCCCGTAGCGAAAGAAAAATAAATAACACCAAGACCGCAAGAAAGATTCCGGTTTGGATTCAGAGTTTTGAAACAATATTATAAATTGAAAACTCAACTAGCACGAGTCAACTCATTTTAGAAATATCGCGGAAGTACCCAACTTGCGAACGCAATTGCATAACAAAAATAAAAGCATAGAACAAGAATAAAACCGGATAAGTGTTCTCAACCGAAAAAGTCATGTACGACCCCATAACCATCCCAATAATGTTTGGGAGGTTTTTTTGGTTGAAATCATAGCTAGTCCGCTGAATCACGAGCATACAAGAATAAACAATCAAGAGGATAAAGTAAATGTAACTATCATAAATTGAAATTCTTAAATACGATAACGCCGTTAGAATGGCAACATTAATAATTAAAGTCGCAGCAAATACTCCTCAACGTTGTCCTTGTTTTTTTTGACGACAAAACATTGAATAAGCTTCCACAAAAATTGAAGTACTAACCGCAATAAAAACACAATATCAAAAACTTTTAATGAACTCCCCATTGTTTTGGTTCGTAATAATCGCGATGGCGTATCCCACCATATTGAAAATGGAACGTTTATGAATAATAAAAATGTTGGTCATCTTTTGGTGCCCTTTAATTTTTAGAATTTCCAAAAAGAACGATTGGTTGTTAATGCTTTCTGTTCCATAACCAGTATCAATTTGCATGGCGTAAGTTACACCAGCAAATAAAATTAAGGCCACAAAGAAGAGAACTGATTTCATTGAAAAGATGCTTGTCCCAATTCAGTTGCGGACAATAACTAACGAAAAGACAAGATATAAAAGGAAGAACCCAATATTAATGTAAATGTAACTCAAGATTTCTAGGTTGAAAAATTGAAAAGGTAATGTTGCTGTGGTCACAAAGGCAAAGAACGCAAAAAAACCTAAACCAATTGCTGATAAAGGATTATCATTTTTGAAGTTTAAAAGCGATTTAATCCCGTTTCCTGATATATAGAAAACGAAAACCAAACCAATTGCGAACGAGCATCCGATCAATGTTGACATATCATCACCAACTACATTATAGCAAGAAAATTACCCGATTTTTTTGATTAACTTTTTATAAAAAAACAATAATTATGTAAACTTTTAAGTGGATAAAGCGTAATATATTCGTGGAGCGTATTAGGATTAAACAAAAAAAGGAGGAAACACAATGAAACGTTTGGTAAACGTCGTTGCTTCCCTTGCTTTGTTAACATCTTTTATACCATTTCAAGCAAAGGAACAACTCTATTGTACTAATTTGCAAAATGAACTAGAACCAGATAATTATTTACCACTATACATTGATAAACGGGATCGTGATTACACCTTTGTGTTTAATGGAACGGCCAGCGGTAATATTTATGTATATACATTTGACTGAAATGTCACAGAGTTAACTGGCATTTGAGATAAGGACGAATTTGTTAATAGCTACCGTGCCTTGGGGAGTCGTGATAGTTACGAACGCCTCACTTCCCTTGATGGGATCGGACCTTTTAATGGCTATGCATTCTATTTACCGTTAAATCTAGCAACCCCAGTTATGAAATACTATGTGGAGTCGACCGTTTTCTTTAACTACCAATACACCAAATATCTAATGTTTATTCACGGTTTAGTTAGTGCCGCCATGACAATCACAAATGACAAAATAACCAACCAATTATGACTAACTGCTCGTTTTTGAGTAGTTGCTGAAGCAAATTTATCGGCCACTTCCGGGATTATGATTTTTCATATCGGTAATATGTTAGGTCTATATAATTAAAAATAGCTCATTCCATTTCAATCAATGCAATGAGCTATTTTTTTGGTTTTTAAATTATGCTTATCCTTTAATAACGTAAACCGGTTCTTCATCGTCCGTGTTCGTCATTTCTTCAAAGACATTCGTGACATCGATGGTGTCATAACCGTCTAACGCGATATTACGCACGAGTTCTTGTTTATTCACAACACTTTCAACATCAATTTTATTGTCCGCTAATCGTTTTTTACGTTCACTGCGTCTTTTGCGGCCAATTAATTCATTAATAATTGGCAGGTTTTTAAAGATACCGGCGAATAAACGCGGTTCAATGATTAAGGCAATGACGAAAATAATGAGCAACGAGCTAAAGACCGTGGCAAAGAAGATAGCTACCAGTGGTGCCATTGTTGCGGTCGGTGATCCGGCGTATAAATTAATATCGTATTGTTTATCAAAGAGTAAGGCGGCGAATAACACACCAATAACTATTGTTGACAACAATGTTAAGAAGTTTCGCGCTACATAAGAAGCATCCGAATTGTAAGTGACATATTTTCAGACAAATACTCAAAGGAAACCGTAACGGATTAATTGGAAGACAGATTTCAAGGCATAGAAGACAGCGATTCCGTAAACGTAAGTGTGTGTCCCTCCGACTTTTAAGACTCCAAAAATAATGGCTGATATTACCGCAAAAACAATATAACAAGCTCCTAAGTAGTTTTGGAATTTAGCGACTCCTTCCGCTTGTCCCTTTGCTTGGATCAGGGTCATTTGTGATTCACACAACAACGACAGCGAAGTTGAGAACGCAAAGATTCCTGAGAATCAGAAGTTGGAGAAGATAAAGTTCAATGAATTAATCAGCGATACTTTCGTGTTTATTTTTGTCGCGACCATCGCATTGATTGATTCGCGTGCTAAATTACCATATAACGCGTTAACGAAGTATGGTGCTAAAATCAGCATATTCACAAACGTGAATCCGGCAATAATGTAGGTGTACAATTCATACTTCGTATAACTTTTTCAGTAAATCCGTCCGTTTTTAGCAATTAATGTCGTGAAGTATTCCCTAAAGGAAATAATAAAGTTTGACATGATAATCCGTACATTGACCGCAATTACTAAGTATAGCGACAAGTCAGATGACACGTTCAAGCCAAAGAAAATCGACACAATAATAATATCGGTATTTTGGAGCAATGAAATCCCCAGAGTTGGAGCACGTAATTTTTTTGAAACCACATTGAGACGGAAGTTATTAATATCTCGGTGATATTTTAATCACGGATATTTCCGTTTGGCATACAAGAAACACAAGAAACCTTTGACGGGCGAATAACACAAGACAATGAGGAACGGCAAGATTGGATCAATATTCTCAATCATAAGTAATCCTAAAAAGATTCCATAGATGAAAGTGTCTGTGAAGAGAATGGCGATTCGCCGGATCACATTTCGGTTGTCGGCCGCAATCAAGTTCTCATAAACACCAAAAAAGAAGGCGGTAGTAAAGTTTTTAAACCCACAAGCGACCGTAATTAAAATTAGTTTTCAGTATTGGACAAAAGCATCCGGCGATGTTCCGTTAATGTTTAAACCAACGTTTTGTCATTCACTCGCATCAAAAAGACCATTTAATCCTCCAACCGATACAAAGAGCGGATACAAAATAGCAATGGCTGAAATCAAGATTAATGAGACTCATGCTCCCTTTTTATAGTTTTTCTTTGCAGTTGAATAAATTTCATTGGCTGAAATTCAGTCCCCTTTCATCATTGGGTTAATTAGCAGCAACACAGTTGCAATTCCCAGGGTTCCGTCGGCGGTCGCAAAAATTGATGACAGCGACGAAATTAAACGAATAAACCCGTTAAACTCGGTTCCGTATCTTTGTAAAATAAAGTAAATAGTTAAAAATTGGGTTAAGGCATTAAAAAGAGAGATTGAAACTCCAACAACAATACTTTGAATTCCTTGTTTTGTTGACAGCATTCTATCCCTCCCACTATTGTGTTATTTTATCATTTTAGAAACTAATTTTCTTTGAGTAAATTGCTTTTCCGTTCAGATAAGCAAAATCGCCCTCAAAATCAGCAAACTCTAAGATGTAAGCGTTAAGTGCAATATATTTTTCGCGCGAGCGACTATGCGCCCCATAACGAAAGTCGTTGACAATCGGGCAACCCATGTATTCCATTGTGGCACGAATTTGATGTTTACGGCCAGTGATCAATTCGATTGTGGCGTAATCATCTTCAATCGCAACGATATTTAATTCCGCTTTTTTTGACATGCGGAATTCATCTTCACTAAATGTTGCAATTTGGGTTTCCCCATTGTAATCGATTCATCCTGACACAATTCCAAGATAATCAAGACGACCCTCGAACTTCGCAATATATGTTTTTCTGATTTTATTTTTATCCGTGATATTGGCTAAAAAGAAATCAAGCGCTGGTTTATTTTTAGCGTACATCACAAGACCCGATGTCAATTTGTCGAGACGGTGAATGTGCGACACGATAAATGAATTCTCTTCTTGTTTAAATTCACCTTTATCAAATAAATAACTGCGCACCATATTGTCAAGACAATCATTAAAGTCCGAGTGAATTTCGACATTGAAATCTTTATCGGCAATTAAAATATTTTGGTCTTCATAGACAATATCAAGCGTTGAGTAGTCAATTTTTTGTCATTCGCGTTTTTTGACATTCGATGATGCGTCATAAACTTGAACAATATCGTTTAACTGTAAAACATAATCGCGGTCTTTTGTTTTTTTACCGTTAATTTTAATTTTACCGACACGAAATCACTTATAGATAATCGATAATTTGGTATCACGAAATACCTTTTTAATAAAGGAAAATAATTTTTGATTTGCATCATTTGCTTTGATGGTTAATTCTGTCATGGTGCCTCCTATGCAACAATTAATATAAATGATACAAGATTGGTAACACAGTGCGTCATTCAAGTGTAAGTGACATTCCCGCGGGTGACAATAAAAGTCATTGATAAGACAAATCCGGCGGCAATGTATGATGGCATGTGAATAAAGTCACCAGTTTGACCACAGTGGATGTATCCAAAATAAATTGAACACATCACTAATGCTAATCATTTATTTCCGTTGTTGGAGAAAAACGATTGTCTGGTACATAGTTCTTCACAAAGGGGAGCAACTAAAATTGAGGAAATGAAGAGTAGGATAATGTAAGAAATACGAATCGCTGTATTCGGATTATCAATTAAAGTTGTTAACGCTCCTTGGTTATTTGATTCCCCAAGATGAAAGATTTTGTCGTATGCCATTCCAAAGATGAGGTTGGAAAGGATAAACAAGACAATTGCGGCACAAACAAAAACGATCATTAACATTTTTCAGTTTTCTTTGAATGTTTGTTTTAATGTTTGCGCTGTGTTGTCAGATTTAACCAAAAATCAAATTACTAAGATGATTTCTGAAATCGTCTGACACGCCATCGCAATAAAAGAACTGTAGACATTTAGCGTGTCTTGATCCAAATCCTTACTCAAAGTTGAGAGAATCAGTGATCCAACAATAATGGCCAGATACGGAATAATGACAAAGAAATACGCAAAGGCTAACCCGTCATTAAAAGTTTTCTCATGTGTGCGGACAAATGTTAAAACAAAACCAACCACGGCACACGCTAAAGCAATCCCGTTCACAATTAGAGTTAAGGTATCAGTGTTGACCTCTTTAAAAACGGTATAACAAATAATTGATGCTATTAATGGTAAAAAGAGCACGAATGTTAAAAAGATAACCCCGTCTGTTTCTGGTTCCACCAATTTAAAATTGTACGGTGCTGTAACGTTAACGTTCCGAGCCGGAATTTCATATCATTGGCGCCCTAGTGTTTTGGGATCAACCGCTTCTTTTGCTTTAACATCATTTCAATCATCTAATAAAGCCATTTTATCACCTCAAAATAAAAACTCTTCATATGAAGAGTTATACGTTATATCAAATAATATTTTAACCTATTATTTAACGATTGCTACTAATTCACCTTTTGAAACTTTACCTTTTTTTACAATTTCAATTGATTTTCCATCCATTGAGTCGGTTGTAAATACAAGTGGTGTTTGCATTGAAGGGACTTTTTTCGCAACGCTTGCAATATCAACATCAACAAGAGCATCACCAGCTTTAACTGATTCATCTTGTTTGACTTTAATATCAAATCCTTCACCGTTAAGTGAAACAGTATCAAGACCAATGTGTAATAAAATTTCAACCCCACCTTTTGATCTAATACCATATGCGTGTCCTGAAGGGAACACAGTTACTAATTTACCTTCGATTGGTGCTGAAAAATGACCATTAGCAGGTACAAATGCTAATCCATCACCTAACATTCCATCAGCGAATACTTCGTCTTCAACTTTCGAAAGTTCAATTACTTCACCATCGACTGGTGCAAATACTTCTAATTCTTTTTTCTTTCCAAATAATCCCATGGTTTTTTCCTCCATAAAATTATTATATATCAAAAGTATAAATAACACTCTACTTATTTAATGTGTTTTACGATATTATTTAGGAAAGGAGTAAATATGAAACGAAAAATTATTTTACATACGATTTCCTGAGTCGGGTTGGCGGCTTATCTCGGGCTGATGGTTTGATCAATGTATTTTGCGCAAGTCTCACCCGCCCCTCGTTATGAAGGTTTAAACCAAGTTGGTCGGTTTTTTGCCAATACTATGTTTTGAACTTTTCAATCAAACATCCTCACACTAGGGTTTTTAATTATTGTGATGTTATCAAAATACATTCCAAAAATTAAAATTAGTAACAACGTCTTTATTATTATGTCGTCGTACATGGCGATTACGATGTTACTATTTTGAATTGCCCTTGCTTCTGTTGGAGCAAGTAGTAATGGTGAAAAAACAGTTCCCGTTTTATTTCAAAACAGTTACGATAATGTTGCCGTTTGGATCATTACAACAGGATTGCATTTTTTCACCCCCGTTGGACTTTGAATCGCCCACATCTTTTTCCTTCTCGATCATAAGAAAGTGATTCAAGTCAACACTTGATGTAAAAAGGATTTAATCGCTTCAACCATCTTTCCGGCGTTTTATCTGTTGACCGTTTTAATTCACGGTGCCGTTAGTTTAAAAATCGGACCCGACACAACCGGAACCGATTATACCCCGGGGACACTATCCTTTCCGTATTTCTTTTTTGATTACACCGCTTATAACGGTTGAGCTTGTTTCTTTGGGATCAGTTCTGGGATTCTACTCCTTATTTATGGCGCACAGTATTTGTTCCTTTTAATTAATAATAAGATGTCACGTGGGAAGTCTGAAAAAATTCGTCTGACTTACGCCTTGACTAAAACTAATATTGTCTTTGCTGTTCTAAACATCATTGTCTATACCTTAA
>JALAGN010000039.1 GCA_022712415.1 Spiroplasma sp.
ACATTACGAAATTAGATATAATCGTTGGTGCGTATCGTATATTTGACTTGAGGAGGCCAATAATGAGTTATAAAGTTAAAAAAGTTAACGCTCTCGTAGAGCGTCGTGACTACACAAAAGTTTCAGGTGATTTACCATTACCGAACTTAATTGAATTACAATTAGACACATTTGATTGATTTATTAACAAAGGAATTCAAGAAGTATTTGATGAAGTATTTCCTGTCGTAAGTAGTGATAAATCAATCGTTTTGAATATTTCGGAATGAGGATTTCAAGAACCAAGAATGGATATTAAAAAAGCTAAAGATGAATCAAAAATCTTTGATGCTCCAATCTATGCTGAGTTAACTCTTAACATTAACATGGAAAACCAAGAAATTTTTAAAGACGAAATTTTAAGTGGTGACACCACTGATGTTTTACGTGCTTGATTAATGGAAAAAATGGAACCGTTATCAGTTGATCTGAAAAACAAAATGGACAAAACTTATATGTTCGAAGTCAAATATCGTAATGGCGAAGTTGACAATGTTCAAGTTGACCTAGTCAGTGAAAACGAAGAATCGACAACAGTTAATATTTACATTTATAAAAAAGGGGAAGTTTTCTTTGGAGAATTCCCGATCATGACTGACCGTGGGACTTTTGTCATCAACGGATCAGAAAAAGTCGTTGTTTCACAATTAGTTCGTTCACCCGGAAGTTACTTTAAAACTGAAATTAATATTAAAACAGGTGAATTAATTTATTCAGCTGACATTATTCCATCTCGTGGAACATGATTAGAATTTGAAACTGATGCAAAAAAAGTTGTTGATGAAAAAAACGTCAATGCTTTGTTTGTTAAAATTGACAAATCAAGAAAAACTAGTGCAACTAGTCTTTTAACTTCACTAGGATTAAAAAGTGAAGATGTTTTACGTGTCTTTGAAAATAATGAAGTTATTAGAACAACATATGAACAAGATACGCTAACAGGTGATTTCAAAGTCGATTGAGAAAACCAAGTTCAAGATATTTACAAAAAAATCCGTCAAGGTGAAACTGCCACAGCGGATGGAGCAAGTAAATACCTATACCAAGTTTTATTTGATAAAAGAAAATACGATCTTACAAGAGCGGGACGTTTTAAATTGCAACAAAAACTAGCAATTAAAAACCGTTTAATTGGATGTATTATTGCCGAAGACATCGTTGATGTTAATGGGAAAGTAGTTTTTGAAAAAGGAACTACCATCGAACGTTCTGATTTTTCAAAACTAGAACAAGTTCTTGATTCTGGCGCAATGGTGCAAAACATTGAATTTAGTGCTGGAATTAAATCAGGAACTGAAATTCAAAAAGTTAACGTTTACCGTGATAATGATAAACGTGACGAAATTACACCAGTAATTGGAATCACTGCTTCACGTAGTGACGACTTTATTAATGTGCCAGATATTTTGGCAACCATTTCTTACGCCATTAACTTAATGGATGGAATTGGTGAAATTGATGATATTGACCACTTAGGAAACCGTCGTGTTAGAACAATTGGTGAATTATTACAAAACCAATTCCGTATCGGAATGATGCGAATCGAAAAAAACGTCCGTGAAAAATTGGCAACATCAAACAAATTTAAAATGAAACCATCAAGTGTTATTAATAACAAACCGCTAACAGCGATTATTGGTGAGTTCTTTAACTTGTCACAACTTTCACAATTCATGGACCAAACCAACCCGCTTGCTGAATTGACAAACAAACGTCGTTTGACTGCTTTAGGGCCGGGTGGATTGAGCCGTGACCGTGCTGCGCTTGAAGTGCGTGACGTTCACCCCTCACACTATGGACGTATTTGTCCGATTGAAACACCTGAAGGACCAAACATCGGGTTGATCAACAACTTAGCAACATACGCTAAAATTAATGAATTTGGATTTATTGAAACTCCTTACCGTAAAGTTGAGAATGGTGTCATTACAAAAGAACACCACTACTTAACTGCTGACCGTGAAAAAAACTTTATCATTGCCCAAGCAAACGTTAAAGTTGACGAGACTGGTAAAATTTTAGATGAAACAGTTATTGCTCGTTACCGTGGTGACGATATGATGGCGAAACCAATTGAAGTTGACTACATCGACGTTTCACCAAAACAAATTGTTTCGATTGCGACATCATGTATTCCTTTCTTGGAAAATGATGATGCCAACCGTGCCTTGATGGGTGCCAATATGCAACGTCAAGCTGTGCCTTTAATTCGCCCCGAATCTCCAGTTGTGGGAACCGGTGTTGAATTTGAAGCAGCACGTGACTCAGGAGAAGCAATTGTCGCAAAAGAAGATGGAGTTGTGACCTATGTTGATGCAACAAAAGTAGTTGTAGAACAAAAATCAGGAATCAAAACTTACGAATTTGAAAACTTTGCTCGTTCAAATAATGGAACAACTATTATCCATAAACCAATCGTGAAAGTCGGAGACGTTGTAAAAGCGCGTGACGTTCTAGCGGATGGTCCTTCTATGGATAAAGGAGAATTGGCTCTAGGACAAAACGTTGTTGTAGCCTTTACCACTTGAAATGGTTATAACTTTGAGGATGCTGTTATTGTGTCAGAAAGAGTTGTGATCGATGATCGCTTTACTTCAATTCATATTGACGAATACACAATTGAACGTCGTCAAACAAAACAAGGAAAAGAAGAAATCACACGTGAAATTCCGAACATCTCAGAAGCATCAAAAAAATACCTTGACGAAGAAGGAATTATTTTAGTTGGTTCTGAAGTTAAAGTTGGGGATATTTTGGTTGGAAAAGTAACACCAAAATCACAAATTCAATTATCACCAGAAGATAAATTATTACATGCCATCTTTGGGGAAAAATCACGAAATGTTAAAGATAATTCATTACGTGTTCCCAACGGAGGAGAAGGAATTGTGCAATCAATTAAACGCTTCTCACGTGAAGACGGACACGATTTACCAGCTGATATCTTAGAAATTATTAAAGTCTTTGTTGTGCAAAAACGTAAAATTCAAGAGGGAGATAAAATGGCGGGACGTCATGGTAACAAAGGTGTTATCTCAAAAATCTTACCAGTTGAAGACATGCCGCACATGGCTGATGGAACAACAGTTGATATTATGTTAAACCCCCAAGGGGTTCCTTCACGGATGAATATTGGGCAAGTCCTAGAAATTCACTTGGGAATGGCTGCGCAAAAATTAGGCATTAAAGTTTCAACACCAGTTTTCGAAGGGGTAAAAGAAAAAGACCTTGAAGAAATTATGAGTGAAGCTGGAATGGTTAACTACGGGAAAATCGACTTAACTGACGGTCGTACCGGTGAAAAATTTGATAAACCAATTTCAGTAGGAATCATGTACATGTTAAAACTTTCACACATGGTTGACGATAAATTACATGCCCGTAATATTGGACCATACTCATTAATTACCCAACAACCTTTAGGAGGAAAAGCTCAAAAAGGGGGACAACGTTTTGGGGAAATGGAAGTTTGAGCACTTGAAGCTTATGGTGCCGCTTACACATTACGTGAAATCTTAACCATTAAATCAGATGATATCAAAGGACGGATTAGAACTTACGAATCAATCGTTCGTTCAAAACCAATTCCAACTCCTGGAATTCCAGAATCATTTAACGTGCTTACAAAAGAAATTCAAGGATTAGGATTTGATATGCATATGATCGATGAAGATGGTAACAAAGTAGAAATTAATACATATGACTATGATGATTATGATTACGATGAAATCGAAAGAACATCATCAACTATCAGTAAGGAAGAAGTTAACGCCGGTGGATTTAAAGTTTCTGAAAATCCCGACGAAGACTAGTTAATAGGAGGTTATAAGATATATGGAAAATAAAAAAAGCAAACATATGATTAAAATCGAATTGGCATCACCTGATGTTATTCGTTCATGATCACGTGGTGAAGTTACTAAACCAGAGACTATTAACTATAAAACATTAAAAACTGAACGTGATGGTCTTTTTGATGAAAGAATTTTTGGACCCACAAAAAACTACGAATGTACTTGTGGACGTTACAAAAAAGTTAAAAACAAAGGGAAAATCTGTGAACGTTGTGGTGTGGAAATCACTGAAGCAATCGTTCGTCGTGAAAGAATGGGACACATCGAATTAGAAGAACCCGTTTCACATATCTGAATGTTAAAAGTTGCTCCCAGTCGAATCGCTTCGATCTTAGACTTAAAAACAAAAGAAGTCGAAGAAGTAATTTATTTTGTTTCGTACATCGTGCTTGATGACGGAAACACAAAACACTTGAAAAAAGGAACTGTTCTTGACCTTGGGTCAGCTAAAGTTTCAATTAAATCACGTGAACAAATTCTAAGAACGCTAGAAGACATTAAAGAAAAAGTTGAACCAGGAACTATTTTTGAGAAAAAAATTGTTCGTATGATCGAACAATTAAAAGAACCAAACATTCCGTTCTCAGTTGAAGAGGCTGTCACTTTAATTTCAAAATACACTGATGCCAAATTTGGAATTGGTGCCGGAGCAATTGAACAATTACTAAAAGAAGTTGACTTGGAAAAAGAAATTGAAAAAGTGCGTAACGACTTAAAAGTTCGTCGTGGAAGCACTGACCAAAGTAAACTGACAAAAAGAATCGAAGTTTTAGATTCGTTGCGTCGTTCAAACAGTCGTCCCGAATGAATGATTTTACATGTCATTCCTGTTATCCCACCAGATATCCGTCCAATTATTCAATTAGATGGAGGACGTTTTACGACTTCAGAAATTAATGATCTTTACCGTCGTATTATCATTAGAAATGAACGTCTAAAAAAAGTTAAAAATATGGGAGCACCCGGAATTATCGTTAATAACGAAAAAAGGATGCTACAAGAAGCTGTTGATGCTTTATTAGATAACGAACGTAAGCCAAGACCAGTAATGGGAAAAGATAAACGTGCTTTAAAATCATTAACATCAATTTTAAAAGGGAAACAAGGACGTTTCCGTCAAAACTTACTAGGGAAACGTGTTGACTACTCAGGTCGTTCAGTTATTGCAATTGGACCAGACTTGAAAATGTACCAAGCCGGAATCCCTCGTGATATGGCAATTACATTGTTCAAACCTTTTGTAATCCAAGCATTACAAGAAGAAGGACATGCAACAAACGTTAAAATTGCTGAAAAAATGATTGCCACAAACCAACCAAAAGTTTGAGACATTCTCGAAAAAGTAATTCACGATCGTCCAATCTTACTAAACCGTGCGCCAACACTTCACCGTTTAGGAATTCAAGCATTTGAACCAAAACTAGTTAAAGGGAAAGCGATTCGTTTACACCCATTAGTTACAACTGCGTTTAATGCTGACTTCGATGGGGACCAAATGGCGGTCCACTTACCAATTTCAATTGAAGCTGTTGCGGAAGCGCGTGCTTTAATGTTAGGTTCAAAAGCAATTCTTGGTCCTAAAGATGGAAAACCAATTGTAACCCCAACACAAGATATGATTCTAGGTAACTACTACATTACCACAGAAGAAAAAGGTGCCAAAGGGGAAGGAACTCTCTTTAGTTCAATCAGCGAAGCTGTGATTGCTTATGAAACTGATACTGTTAACTTGAATGCTATTATTGCCATTCCAGTTAATGCGATTGAAAACAAAACATTTAAAGACAGTCAAAAAGATAAATACTTATTAACAACTGTTGGAAAAATCATTTTCAATGGCATCTTTGTCGAAGAATTCCCTTGAATTAATAACAACAATATTTATGGTGCAGAAAACGAAATTGACAAATTCCTTGTTAACGAAGATGTTAATATTCGTGAATACATTCAAAATACATATGTAATCCAACAACCAATTAAGAAAAAAGAATTGTCGTCAATTATTGACCGTTTCTTTGCGACATATGGAGCACAAAATACTGCTCGTATGTTAGATAACATGAAAGACTTAGGATTTAAATTCTCATCAAAATCGGGAACAACAATTTCAGCGATGGACGTTGTTGCGTACGATGGAAAATACGAAGAATTTAAAATTGCTGATGAAAAAGTCCGCAAAATTAATGAATTCTACAGCCTAGGGATGTTAACAAAAGGTGAGAAAAAACGCCGTGTCATTAACATTTGATCTGAAGTAAAAGATCGTATCCAAGAAAAATTGGAACACATCTTAAAAGAAGATCTAAAAAACCCTGTTTTCGTGATGGCGGATTCAGGAGCACGTGGGAACGTATCCAACTTTACACAACTTGTAGGGATGCGTGGTCTGATGTCTGACCCGAAAGGGGATATTAAAGAAATCCCAATTAAATCATCATTCCGTGAAGGACTAAGTGTGTCAGAATACTTCGTCTCAACGCATGGTGCTCGTAAAGGGATGGCCGATATTGCCTTAAAAACTGCCGACTCAGGTTACTTAACTCGTCGTCTTGTTGACGTTTCGCAAGAAATTATTGTCACAACCGACAAATGTAATGCCACAACTGGATTTGAAGTTTCAGCGATTATTGAAACAAAACACGACAACGTGATTGTGCCACTACACGACCGTCTTGTGGGACGTTTCACTTTTGAAGACGTTCATGACGCCAAAAATGAATTAATTTGTCCAAAAGATACTTTAATTACTGACACAGTTGCCAATGCGATTGTTAAAGCCGGAATTACAGTTGTCCAAATTCGTTCAGTCTTGACTTGTGCTGCTGACCGTGGTGTTTGCTCGATGTGTTACGGAATTAACTTGGCGACAGGTGAAGTTGTGACCCATGGTGAACCAGTCGGGGTTATTGCTGCTCAATCAATTGGTGAACCCGGAACTCAACTTACAATGCGTTCATTCCATACCGGAGGGGTTGCTGGGGTTGCCGATATTACACAAGGGCTACCACGGATTAAAGAATTACTTGACGTCACAGAACCAAAAGGTTCAGTTGCTTTAATTTCGGAAATCGAAGGGACTGTCTCTGAGATCAAAGAAGGAGCAATGTACCACATTACTGTTACTTCTGATAAAGAAGCTAAAATTTACAAATCACAATTTGGAGCCGTACTACGTGTTGCTGTTGGTGATGAAGTAGTTCCCGGACAAAAATTGACTGAAGGAGCAATCAACATTAAACAATTGTTGGAAGTGGCTGGGCCAAAAGATGTTCAAAATTACATTCTAAAAGAAGTACAAAAAGTTTACCGTTTACAAGGGATTGAAATTGCTGACAAGTACATCGAAATCATTGTAAAACAAATGTTAAACAAAGTTATGATCATTGATTCGGGTGACACTAGTTTATTACCTGGTGAAGTTGTTTCTTCAAAAGAATACAAAAACCAAGTTAAACAAGCGATCTCAACCAATAAAAAACCGCCATTGGCAAAAAACACTATTTTTGGAATCAAAAAAGCACCATTGGAATCAGACTCATGATTATCAAGTGCTTCATTCCAAGATACAGCACGTGTTCTTGTTAAAGCAATTATCAAAGGTAAAGTTGACAAACTAGAAGGTCTAAAAGAAAACATCATGTTGGGGAATTTAATCCCAGCTGGAACTGGACTAACTGGTGCTGATCAAATTATCAAAGATGCAGAGGAAACTCTAAAAAATCTATACTAGGAAATGCGTCCCGTCGGGGCGCATTTTTTGCTATTCAAACCAGAAAGGGGGTGAGATTTGAAATTTCGGTCATAAAGTGATAAAACTAACCAGAGGGGGAATAATTATGAAAATTTATCTTGCCAACGACCATACCGGTGTTGCGATGAAACAAGCAATCGCCCAACACCTGACAAGTCAAGGTCATGAAGTTATTAACCTAGGAACGGATGACACTACCGCAGTCAATTATGCGTCACAAGGAAAAACCTTGGGTCTTGCTGTTGCAAATGATTCCGGCGCATTTGGAATTGGAATTTGTGGAACCGGAATTGGAATTTCCATTGCTGCCAATAAAGTGCAAGGGATTATTGCGGGGTTGGTTTACGAACCACAGAACGCGATTGTCACTCGCCAACATAACAATGCCAATATTATGATTACTGGAGCACGCCAAATTGCGATTGAAAAAGCAATTGAGTGTGTTGATGCGTTTCTCAAAACACCATTTGAAGGTGGACGTCATGAAGAACGTGTCAAAACATTATTAACTATGGAAGGGGAGAAAAAATAATGAGTTTAAAAATATTTAACCATCCATTAATTTTGGATAAATTAACAAGAATGCGTCGCAAGGAAACATCAAGTAAAGATTTTCGCGAAAATCTAAATGAAATTGCAGAGCTAATGGTGTTTGAAGTATGCCGTGACATTCCGGTCGTGGATGTCAAAATTACCACACCAGTTGCTGAAACAATTGGTAAAACAATTGATACACCAATTGTTTTAGTACCAATTCTACGTGCGGGATTAGGAATGACACACGGAATTCAACAATTAATTCCGACTGCGAGAATCGCTCATGTTGGGTTGTATCGTGATGAAGAAACATTACAACCAATTCAATATTATGCCAAAGAAACAGAAGACATTGATAAATCAATCGTATTAGTAGTTGACCCAATGTTGGCAACTGGCGGAAGCGCGAGCGCCGCAATTGATATTGTCAAAGGTTGAGGAGCAAAAAACATTCGCTTTGTTTGTCTTGTTGCTGTTCAAGAAGGGGTTGATGTTTTAACAAAAGCACACCCGGACGTTGATATTTATGCCGCATCTTTAGATGAACATCTAAATGAACACGGATACATTATTCCAGGACTTGGGGATGCTGGTGACCGAATTTTTGGAACAAAATAATAATTTAAATATTTTAGTTTATTAATCTTAGAGAGAAATGAGGATAATTATATTATGAAAAAAATGATAACAGTACTTAGCGCAATTGGTTTAATCGGAGTTGTTAGTAGTTCGGTTGTGGCTTGCGACCCTGTAGGAGATAAAGCAAGAAAGGAAATTTCTGATCACGCTCTTGACAAATATTTAACAAATACCGATTTAGGAGAGTTTGAATTTGGGATGTATGACCCGCTAGGTAACACACACCCAGAATACGAGTTTGCAGATGAAATGGTTCAAAAAATAAAGGAATTGAATAAGGATAACCCGGATGTTGTTAGTGAATTAACAACAAAAGAAGTGATCCAAAAAATCGACTCAATGACGTTCTCTTGAGGTGACGGAAAGGGTAGCATCGAAACTAACAATGAGCGATGTGTTGTATACTGTTCAATTGGTGCAAATTTTGACTATTTTATGGATAGTCCAGTACCTGAGTTTTTTTATGGAGGATCTAAAGTAATGGGCAGTTTTTCTATTGAAAAGTCTTGTATCGATTCTTTTCTCAGCTATTCTTTTTATAGAGGTCAAGCTGTCCATTGAGAAGATTCAAATTCAAAAACATCATTGTAAAATGATGTTTTTTATAAACCAAATTTGTATAAATGTAAACTTATAGTG
>JALAGN010000040.1 GCA_022712415.1 Spiroplasma sp.
ACATTATCATGCTATTTATCTTACTAAATTTAATTATGTATTTAATCCCAACTAATGGGCACGCCTATGATTTTGCGTTTTATGCGGAATTTAGAATTGATGCTTCATGATGAATTTGAGTTGTTGTGCTCGCCTTTATCGCTTACTTCGTCGTCTTTTTAATCATTGGGTTAACTGCGAAAAAAGTTGGTCTAAAAAGAGCGATGTACGCTTTTTTAGGGATGTTCTTTATTGTCATTGCCTTTAAAGGCTTTACCATCTTAATGCTATCAGGGCCGCAAAATGTCACTGGTCGTTATTCTTACGTGACCGTTTTATGAATTTGATTAATGGCGATTTTCTCGGATACTTTTGCTTATGTTGCGGGATCTAAAATTGGAAAAACCAAATTGGCGCCTGTGATTAGTCCAAAAAAAACCTGAGAAGGAGCATATGTCGGACTAGCAACAGCAACGGGAGCGGGAATTATCGTGGCGCTCTTACTGCACTTCTTTGCTAAAGAATACCAACCATTCTACCAAGCAATTATGTCGTTAGATACGGAATGAAGTCGCATTGTGATCATCGTGATCTTGGCCATTTGTTTCCCAATTATTTCGATGCTAGGTGATCTATTCTATTCATTGATTAAACGTTTCTTGAATGTCAAAGATTACTCCAACTTAATTCCGGGACACGGGGGAATGTTAGACCGTCTTGACTCATTTATCTTTGTCAATGCCGTTGCTTTCTTGCTCGTCGGATTCATTTAAAAAACCAACTTATGTGCGAACATATCGCTCTGAACAGGGTGATATGTTTTTTATTTTCCAAAAAGTTCCCCGAAAGTAATCGCAATTGGATTTCATATCATTTATACTTAAAATGAATGTCTGGAGTGATGATTGATGGCAAGCGATGGCTTAATAGTTCTGTCCTTTTTTATTGGTATAATTGTTGTTGTTGTTTTAGTAACATTGCATGAATTAGGCCATTTTATTATTGCAAAAATGTCAAACGCTTACGTTTACGAATTTTCAATTGGTTTTGGACCACGTCTATTTACAATTAAAGGAAAAGAAACTTGATTTAGTGTCCGTATGATTCCACTCGGAGGATTTTGTTCGATCGCGTCAGAAATTGCTGATCCACCAAAAGGACGAGAAGACGTCGATGTCCCAGCTGAACGAATGATGGAATACATTGCGCGTTGAAAAAAAGCAATCTTCATTATTATGGGACCGTTATTCAACTTGTTTATTGCGATTTTTCTGTTCACAACTATTTTTGCGGCAACGCAAGCAAAAACCAATGATATGGATTGATTCGGCGCAAAATACACTGATATTTCTGAACGTCTTATCACTGACACAATTGGAACAGAAAGCTCTGAACGCTACGTCATTATGGGGTGAGAAGTCACAACGACCGATCAAACTAATGCTTTAGATGATAAAACAATTATCTTTAATAATGTCGCTGACAAGAAAGACGATCTTGTAAACGGAGAAAAAATATATGACAACGTGCGCGACGCGAAAAACGCGGCCACTTTTACCAAAACTGTTTACACATTCATTGATAATTTGAGTCAAAACCCAGCAAACCTAGCAACCGATCACGTCTTCGTGCGCTTTGCTATTCGACCAACTGTCTCGATTTACGACGATACTTTGGTGCCGTTAGCAAAAGATGCTAACATTTGAACCGCTTTTTCGCAACCAGATGAATACCAATTTGGGGCGAATGTCGGAATTGCGGCACCAACGCGTCACTTTGCGACAGCCGGAGCAGCTTATGCTTTTGGATGAAAAGAAACTTTTGTGACATCGGGGAACATTTTAAAATCACTTGGAATGTTAGTGACCGGTCACATTGATCAGTTCTCAGGTCCAGTCGGAATGTCACGTCAAGTGGCAGCGATGATTAGCAGTCCGGATTCGTTCTTCTTATACGTGGCGATGATTAGTGCGAACTTATTTATTGTCAACATTCTTACAATTCCACCATTGGATGGATATAAATTTATTGAAAATATTATTGAAATGATTATTCGAAAACCAATTTCGAATAAAGTTAAAATTTGATTGTACACAATTGGAGCGGCCTTGTTTGCCGTCATCTTTATTGTGATTGTAATTAAAGACTTTATCTAACTTTAAAAGAGGTGATACTATGACAGAAAAATTAAAAGCTTACTTTGAAAGGATCAATTTATTTTTGGACGACGACGAACAAAAATATTTTGCGAATGCTGCGATTGAAAATAATATTGAGTACAGTAACAAAAATAATAAGTTGCGCATCTTCATTGCTGTTGATAATTTTCTGCCCATTCACATTTTGTATAAAATTGAAACTGCCATGACTGGAAATAGTTTCCTGCCATCAAAATTAAATATCATTGTTCGTCAACACAATGTTGTTGATAAAGAATTACTATGAAATTATTTAGAGTACATTAAAACAAATAAAGCTGAAGTGATTTCCACTGGGGCAAGTTTAATTCAATATGATTACGTCACTTACGATGCAACAAAAAAAATTTTAAATATTGCCGTTGCAAACGAAATGGAAAACAAAATGTTGCGTGAACATTGCGAGTACTACGAAAACAAATTAAAAAAATATGGGTTCCGTGAGATTACAATTAAAACTTACGTTGACTTGGAAGTTAAAAATAAAGTTGCCAAAATGGTAGAAGCCGGACGTAACGATGAGTTGCGTCGCCTGGAACGTGAACGAAAACAAAATGAGTTAGCAGCAGTTGCCAATGCACCGCAAGCTGCGCCTGCAAAAAAAGTTGTTCCGAATAATAATAACTACCGTAACAAAACTAAAATTACGGATCAACCAGCTTACGAATTCTTACACGACATTGAAGAGAATGCACAAAACGTTGTCATCAATGCTTGTGTCTTTAAAAAACAAATGCGTGTTTCTAAAACCGGACGCAAAATTTTTGACATCGCTGTAACTGATTACAAATCTTCATTGCAATGTTTGTACTTTTCAAAAAGTGATGCTTGAGTTGCCTTTGATGAAGTGCCAAGTGATTTTGAAAATAGTGACGAGTTAAAAGAAGTTGCGATTGGAGTCGGTGACTGAGTTGCCTTCAAAGGAAATTACACATTTTCAAAATTTGATAACGCTTATATTTTTTACATTGACTCATTCCAAAAAATTGAACGACGTGAAAATAAAATTTTAGATTCTGAAACTGAAAAAAGGATTGAACTGCACACGCACACAAAAATGTCAGTCATGGACGGAGTCTCGGAAGCGAAAGATTATATTAAAATGGCGGCGGACTGAGATTGAACAGCGTTAGCAATTACCGATCACACAAACGTGCAAACTTTTCCTGATGCCTTTGCAGCATTAAAAGATGTTAATAAAAATCGCCCGGAAGATAAAAAGTTAAAATTAATTTATGGATCAGAACTAACAATGATGTTGGATAATGTTTGATACGTTAAAAATCCCAAAGGGCAAAGTTTACGAAATGCGAAGTTCGTTGTCTTCGACTTAGAGACAACTGGTCTTTCACCAGAGTTCGACGAAATCATCGAGTTTGGTGCAAACATTTATAATTACAAAACCGGTTCATCAACTCGTCATGATATTTTAATTAAACCTAAAAATAAAATTTCAGCTTTCACAACCGAACTAACTCACATTACAAATGACATGTTAGAAGATCAAGATCCAATTGAAGTTGCGTTCAAGAAAATTTTTGAATTAATTTCTGATGGAATTCTTGTTGCGCACAACGCCAACTTCGACTTTAACTTTTTAAATGTTTGAGCAAAACGTTTGGGGTACGGAGAATTAACAAACACTGTCATTGATACTTTAACATTGGCACGTGTTTTAATTCCGGATGCTAAAAATCATCGACTTGGTTCGGTTGCGAAATTCTATCACATTATGTACGATGAAAAAATTGCTCACCGTGCTGATTACGATGCTGAAGTTTTAACGCATATCTTTGAATACATGTGAAGTGACGCGAAAAAAATGAAACCAGTTGATATTGATTCGGACTGAAATAATTTCGAACCAGAAAACCGTTTTGAAAATCGCAACTTCACCAGAACAAGAGGGTTCCACATTAATGTGCTTGCTAAAAATCAAACCGGTTTAAAAACTTTATACAAAATGATTTCTGTTTCGCACACCAAAGAATTTATGGGAAGCCCAAAAATTTTTCAAAACACAGTTAATGAATTCCGTCATGATAATAATATTTTGATTGGTTCATCTTGTGTCAACGGATGAATTTTTGAAATGGCACGAACTGGAACAATTGAAATGCTACGCAATGCAATTGCCTTCTTTGATTACATTGAAGTGCAACCGTTAAGTGTCTACAAACATTTAATTCAAAAGGGAGACTTAACTCCGGAACAATTAAAAATGTTTGTTAAATTAATTATTGATGAAGCGATGGCGCAAAATAAATTAGTTGTTGCAACCGGTGATGTGCACTACACAACAACTGATCTGAAAAAAATTCGCGAGATTTATATTCACACCAAAGGGTTGGGTGGAGTTTATCATCCACTGTATGACTTTAAACAACGAGTGACTGATTTTCCCGAACAACACTTACGAACAACTTCAGAAATGTTACGCGAGTGATCGTGATTGGAAGATAGTGAATTAATTTATAACATCGTTGTTCGTAACACTAACGTGATTGCTGATATGATCGAAAAAGATATCTCGCCTGTGAAAACAGGAAGCTATCCTCCGGTTATTGAAAATGCGGACGTGCTCCTTGAAGAAACTTGTTATAAAAACGCGCACGAAATGTACGGCGAAGTTTTACCAGAAATTGTTGAAGCCCGTTTGAAACGCGAACTTGGTTCTATCATTAAACACGGGTTCGCCGTTGTCTACTGAATTTCACACTTGCTAGTTAAAAAATCTTTAGAAGATGGATACTTGGTTGGTTCGCGCGGTTCAGTTGGTTCGTCATTTGTCGCAACGACAAGTAACATTACCGAAGTTAATCCGTTGAAAGCACATTACCGTTGCCCAAAATGTAAGTACTCTGATTTTGAAACACCAACTGAATTTAAATGTGGATACGACTTACCAGTTAAAAATTGTCCTAACTGTAATGAAGTACTCATTGGTGATGGCCATGATATTCCGTTTGAAACTTTCCTTGGTTTTGATGGTGACAAAGTTCCGGATATTGATTTAAACTTCTCAGGTGAATACCAACCAAGAGCGCATGACTTTACCAAAGAAATTTTTGGTGAGGATAATGTTTACCGTGCTGGAACAATTTCAACTGTGGCAGAAAAAACTGCCTTCGGTTATGTTCGTGGTTACTTAGAAAAAACAAATCCAAACTTTGAAGCAGTTCCGAAAGTTGAAATCGAACGACTGGCAGCGTTAGTTGCTGGAACAAAAAGAACAACCGGACAACACCCAGGGGGAATTATTATTCTTCCCAAAGAATATGAGATCGAAGATTTCACTCCGGTTAACTTCCCGGCCGACGATATTAAGTCGTCATGAAAAACAACACACTTTGATTTTCACTCGATTCACGATAACTTATTAAAAATGGATATTCTTGGTCACGTCGACCCGACAGCGTTACGCATGTTGCAAGATATGACCGGCGTTGATCCCAAAACAATTCCAACGAACGATGAAAATGTTTACAAACTATTTACATCAACAGAACAAATGAACATTAAAGCTGAACAAATCGAGGGTGAAAAAACCGGAGCGCTTGGTTTACCAGAATTCGGAACAAGTTTTGTACGGGGGATGTTGCGTGACACCAATCCAAAAACTTTTGCAGACTTAGTGCAGTTATCTGGTTTAAGTCACGGGACTGACGTTTATTTAGGAAACGCGCAAACATTAATCCAAAATGGAACCGCAACAATCTCAACCGTGATTGGTTGTCGGGATGAAATTATGGTTTACTTAATGAACAAAGGTTTAGACTCATCATTAGCTTTCACGATTATGGAAAGCGTCCGTAAAGGAAAAGGGGTTCGAACTGAATGAATTACCGAAATGAAAAAACATGACGTGCCGGATTGATACATTGATTCATGTACTAAAATTAAATACATGTTCCCGAAAGCCCATGCGACTGCTTATGTGTTAATGGCGTATCGTGTCGCGTGATTTAAAATTTATTATCCAATTGAATATTATGCGACATACTTCTCAACCCGAATTGATGCTTTTGATTTAGCAACAGCCATCAAAGGTGAAAACGAAGTTCGTGCCGCATTGCGTGAAATTAGAAGAAAAATTAATGCCCGCGAAATTGTCACAACAAAAGAAAACCAATTAATTTCAACTTATGAGGTTTTATTAGAAATGTTTGCCAGAGGAATTAAAATTATGAACATTGATTTTAATATTTCTGATGCAACTAAGTTCATTGTATGAGAAAATAAAAATGGTGAGCGTGTAATTTATCCGCCGTTCAATACAATTGATTCACTTGGTGAGACTGTGGGAATTTCCATTGTTAACGCCAGAAAAGAACAAAGTATTAAATCAGTCGCTGATTTAAAAAGACGAACACAAGTTACGCAAACACAAATGGCAATCTTTAAAAAATTAAATATTGTTGATTCACTTGTCGATGATGAACAAATGAGTTTTGATTTCTAGGAGGAAAAAAATGAAAGCATTTATAGTAATTGATTATCAATTTGATTTTGCTGATCCGAAAGGATCACTTTACGTGAAAGGGGCGGAAACCTTTCAAGCTGAATTGGAAAAAACAATTCAACAAAAAAAAGCCGAAGGATATTTAATTGTCTTTACCAAAGACTGACATCCCGTTGACCATGTCTCATTCACAGAATGACCACCACATTGTGTGCAAAACACAGCGGGAGCCAATCTTATGATTGATGAAAAATTAGCAGACCACATTATTTTAAAAGGTGATCTACCTGATAGTGATAGCTACTCAATTTTCTACAAAGGATATCAAGTTGAAACTGAACTGACAAATATCTTACAAAAAAATAATATTACTGACTTGGAAATTTGTGGGTTGGCACTTGATGTTTGTGTTTTTGCAACTTACAAAGATGCAGTTGTGAAAGGATATAATACAAAAGTCTTAACTGAATTTTCAAAACCAATTAATGAAAACTTTGTATTCACTGCCTAATGAGTTTAAATCTTTCTAAAGAAAGTTTATTGCCAATCGTCAACGATGTAGTGAAAAGTTGTCAGTTGGATTTATATGAACTAAATTTA
>JALAGN010000005.1 GCA_022712415.1 Spiroplasma sp.
AACTTGCCACGGGCGAATCAATTCCACCACTAATTAAAGAAATTCCTGTTCCAGAAACTCCAACCGGTAATCCTTTACGAGCTTTTATTTTTGAAGTGTAAATAAAAGTTCCACCGTGCTTGATGACAATTTCAATTTGGTTTTCTGGATTATGGACATCAACTTTTAAATGTTCGGTGTTAACTAAAACATAACCAGCAACATCTTTTTTTAAATCTTGTGACGACATTGGGAATGATTTTTCTTTTCGTGCTACTTCTAATTTAAAAGTCGATGGCGGAAAAGTGTTAGCAATTTCTAACACTTGCTTTTAATTTGGTCGACATCATTTTCAACTCGTTCTGAAATCGAAAGTGAGTAAATCCCAAAGGCATCTTGTAGGCGCACAATAATTTCATTAATTAATTTTTCATCCCCAACTTCAATTGATAGCGAATTAAAATCTTTGATGTATTTAATATCATCTTTATAATTTCTTAATTTGATTTTGATGTTTTGAATTAATTTATTAACAAAAAATTCACGGTTCTTTCCTTTTAAAGTCAGTTCACCATATCTTACAATTATAACTTTCATTATTTACCTCTAAGCTCTGCTTTTTTCTTTTGCTTTCAATTGATTAATAATTGCCACGACATCGTTAATCACTTCTGTGTATTTTCCATTGCTTCTTTTTTCAATTGCAGACGCAATAAAACGTTCGTACCCTTCGTTGTCATCCGGGAAACGACTCATATAAATGATTAATTCTTGTGTGACAAAGTCGTTAAAGATTTCTAGAATCACACTGCGTGATAGTTCGTTGGCTTTTTGATAAATTTCAGTCAGCTGTGCTTCTAGCCCTTTCATTTCGACATTAGTTAAGCTGGCGTTAATTTTACCGCGAATTTCTTCTTGTAGTTCACGGTGTAACTCATCAACTTTTGGTTGACTTAATTTCAACGATTTCACTCCGTGGTATTGAGCAATCTTAACATCAATTTGACTGACGATTGCTTCCGCAATCACTAATTGATCAATTAATTTTGAAGTCTCAGTCACCGATTTGTTGACAAGGTCTTCAAATTTTAAAATGTGATTCATGATATCATTGAACTTCTCGATGATGTTAATAACTTCATCACGTAGTTTATCAAACGCGACTGGTTTTCCGCTCTTCGCTTCAATTCGTTCACGCGTGATTGTTCATTTCGCTTCAATTTTTGATAGTTCATTATTTCAGTGTTGTAAATCATAGAAATCAAATTGGGGATTTTTATAATCAACAGTTTCTTCGGCTTTTTTTAAAAGAATGGCCGACGATTGGGTTGCATTATAAATAATGTCTGTCACGTCGTCAGAAAAGTTATTCAACTTCGCTTGAATTCCAGTTTCATATGATGCAAACGATTCGTATTTAGCCAACAAGCGATTAATTTCATTCAACGTTGTGCGCCCTTTGATGTATTGCACGTTTTCAATTTGGCGTTTTAGCACGCGACGTTTTTCATCCACTTCTAATTCTAGTTCCTTAAATTTGTGCGTACGCAGACTGATGTCCTCTTTATTTTTATTAAACATCACATAACGGTCTTTTAAACTGCTTAGGCGACTGTTAATAATTTTTTCACACTCTAATTTTAGTTGCGGAATGGTATCAATCAATTTAATTAAATGAGAAATCAAGTTCGCCATGTTGTCGGCTTTTTCTTTTAACTCATTTCAGTAACCGCAGCGCAATGTATCGTAGAAATCCGAAAATTCCCCACTAATATTTTTACGCGGATCTGAGTTGGGTTTGATGTTAATGGCGTCAATCGCAATTTGTTTATCCAGATAAGAGCTGAGCGCCAAGTAAATGTGATCCATTTTGACATAGTAATCACGATAAATGCGTTCTGGTTCTAGAAAATTATTAATATCATCAATGATGGTTAATCCGACTTGATAAACATTGTTTCCTAATTCATCATAGATTTTTAAGATTTTAGTCAGGTTTGCTTTGCGCGGACGCATGTTTTTTTTATCCTGCGCGAAGTCATAAGCCTTTTCGACAATTTGGCGAAATTTTTTCTCGTACGTAATCTCAAAGATTGTTCTTCAACGCATAAATGGAATTTGTAACACACTATTATTTTCAGCGATAAAAGAAATGTGGTAAATTTTATCAAACAGCGGCATTGTTCTAATATCATCAATTAAATCAACGACTTTCGCATTGGTTTGGTTAATATTTCTGGCAATGCGTAACAACGATAGCAGTAAAATCAAACTAAAAATGACAACAACCGCCAGACCAAGTAAGACGTCAAAGTAGATATTGTGGAAGATTTCTAGTTTATTTTCAAGGAGTCTGTTCATCGTTTATCACCCGTTTCAACTTGATTATAGCAATTTGTCGGACTTTTTGCCCCTTTTTATTTAACTTTATCGCTAAAATAGTGTATAATTTTTCTTGGTTAATTATTTATGTCTGCAAGTAAATATATTAAAATGCACGTCTATTTATTGTTAATAGTAACCCACAGCAGTACGGGCGAATCGATAGACATCGTTTAATAGGATTTATTAAGGATTTTTTAATTAATACATTGAAACAAGAAAGGAAATGAATATATGTCACGTTTTACAGGATCAGTATTCAAGAAATCACGTCGTTACGGATTTTCAATTTTAGAAACTGGAAAAGAATTCTCAAAAGGGAAAAAACGTACCACAGCACCCGGACAACACGGGGCTCGTCGTTCAAAACTATCAGGTTATGGACAACAAATGCAAGAAAAACAAAAAATTAAATTTATGTATGGTTTAAATGAAAGACAATTTAGAAATACATACGCTAAAGCGAAAAAAATCGCCGGAATTACAGGGACAAACTTCCTGCAATTATTAGAATCACGTCTCGATAACATTGTTTATCGTATGGGATTATCATTAACTCGTCAAGGAGCACGCCAATTAGTTAGCCACGGACACATTTTAGTTAATGGTAAAAAATTAGACATTCCTTCATACAGCGTTAAAGTTGGTGAAGCAATTGCCGTAAAAGAAAAAATGGCGAAAAACGATAAAATTTTAGAAGCTCTTGCATCTAACTTAGCAACACCCGAATTTGTTAAATTCGATAAAGCGAAAATGACTGGTTCATACGTTCGTTTACCAGAACGTAAAGAATTGAATCAAGAAATCAATGAAGCACTTGTTGTTGAATGATACAATCGTTTGATTAAATA
>JALAGN010000041.1 GCA_022712415.1 Spiroplasma sp.
ATATAAAATGAATAAAGAAATTCGAAGTGACTTAGCGACAATTAATATTGCGCTGCTTGAGTTAAAAAAAATCTTGGAAGACTTTTTAAGTCAAACAAAAGTTTTATATTTTAAATACATTAGTAATTTAAAATATAATCCTGCAACAGAGAAAGTACAAAAATTTTCATCGAAGAAAAATCATACCGTTGAAACTTTAGAAGACGCAACAAAACTAAATTACGTTTTGAACGTCAACGAGTGAAGATATATTAATTTCTCAAAAGAAAAACAAATTTTAATTATTGACTTGTTGAAAGACGTTGCCAAAAACTTGATGAGTCAAAATCGTTTTCCCGAACGAATTGATTTATCTTCACCAATGTTTTCATCAACATGATGAAGTATTTATTCTGCAAAACTTGTAAAAGAACAAGACGTTACAATCAAAGCAAAACAATGTATGGTTCGTTTATTTCATCTAACAGAAGAGTTAGAAAAAAATCGTTACAGTATGACAAATGTTTTTAAAGACTTCAAATGTTTTTACAAAAGTGTTTTTGAAATTTACGAAAACATGGTGAAGGAACACGCATTGTTTGATGACTTGATGGTCGAGATAAAAGATTATCAAAAACAAATCGATGGTTTAAGTTTGCCGTTGATGAAAAGAATAAAATATTTTGATTACTATAATAAAAAAGTTAACCTTCCTCGTAAGATTTTAAGAAGTGATATTGTTAAATTTAAAAACGAATTGATCACTTGGAAAATTGAAAACGATGCTCGCTTCAATCAATCTGACCTTGACTACGTTAATTATCAAATTACAGATCTATGACATGAAAAATTAATTAACTTTAAGTCAGCAAAAAAATATTTAGAATATTTGATTTTTTGTATTGAAGAAGGAATTGATGTTGATAAAGATAAAATCAATAAATGAGTTTCAACTTTTTATGATAGTCACGCTGAAAAAACTTTAATTGAATTTCATCAGGAACAAATTTTAAAAAGAATTTATGACGTTGAAAAAATTACAGCATTCCTAGAACAATTTAAATACATTGAAAAAGTTGTAAAGAAAAATGTTGTTACCGATCGCCAACTGATTGACTTCTGATACAAATACAAAGGTCTTTCAATTGGATTGAGTGCAGAAAAAATTGATGAGTATGTTGATGAGTTAGTAGCACTTGAGTTGCCGTCAATCAATGACGTTGCAAGTAAGTCGGTAACTTATCGTGACCCATCAAAAAAAGTTTACAAACAAAACCGAAGAGAAATTCAAATGATTTTTAAAAATCCCATTTCATATTTTGACCCAAAAATTACCATCGAACAAATCATCGGTGAGGGATTAAATGTTTTTCCTGAGCTTTATAAAAATGATGACGTTCGTCGTGAGTATGTTGAATGAGTTAACTCAATCGATTCAATCTCATCGTTTGAAAGAATTACTTATGAAAAAGTTCGTGATAGCGATGTCAAAAGATATTTAATTATTAAAGCGTTAGCTGATATTGGAATGTCGCATCACGTCTTGCGTCGTTACCCACAAGAGTTTACTGTTTCTGAAATTCAAAAGATTGCATTTGCGAGAGCACTTGTTCTGCAACCGAGAGTGATCGTTGCCGACGAACCAGTTTCAATTCTTGATACTTCGTCACGATTAGAAATTATTGAATTAATGAATGAGCTGCGAAGTAAACATGGAATCTCATTCTTAATTATCGACCGCGATATTAGTTCGGCAATTCAATATTCTGATCGTGTTGCAATTATGCAAAACGGTTACATCATTGAGTATGGTGAACCGAACATGATGTTAAATCATCCAGTTCTTAAATATACTAAAAAAATTATTGAGTCACTACCAATTTTAAAAATTGGTTACGACAGAAAAGATATTTCAGAATCACAAAAACAAAGTGCATTAGATTTTATTTTAGATGCACAAATTTATTTTGAAGTTCGTCCGGGTTACTTTGTTTATGCCAACGATACCCAAATTAAATTTTTTGAAGAGGAGGTTAAGATTCAAAATGAGAAAAATAATTAGTTTATTCGCAGCAGTTACAGGAATTACAACCATCGCTTCAAGCGTTGTTGGTTGTGGGGTTTCGGTTCGCGATATGATGGAACGAAAAATTGATCCAGAAATTTATTCATCGGTTTTTTATAGTCCTGTCTCATCTTGAAATACCGCGATCGCAAGTACTGGTGATGATTTTAAATTTTTGGCAGACACACAGGGAACGCTTGTAAGAACAAACCGTTTCAATCGTGAAATCGGTGAGCTAGCATTAAATTATTTTGAACTTGATCCAAGTACTACTAGTAAATCAGTTGCCAAAGTTGAGGAGAACAAGCAAAGTGGAACTTGAGATTACACTTACTACATAAACCCTGATGCTCATTGATCAGATAGTCAGGGTAATGATAAAGGGGAGATTGACGGTCGGGATTTTCAAAATATGTTATACACGTTATTGTCGCCGGACTCAATGTCATACAACTTGTCTTATTTAACTAGTTTTTTTAATGCGGACGATATTAATATTTTGCAAGACGACATACTAATTAATCGTGCACTAGGACAAGATCCAAGTTCTTGAATTTATAATGAGTCAGGGACCGAAAGCGCCGACCATGGCGACAAAGTTTTGAATGATTTTATTTCCCCAGGGCAAAACGAAGTAAACGGAATTAATTATAAGACTGTCACTTTTCATTTAATGAAACAATGCGACTACTTTGATTCAGTATTAACAAATACAATTCTGTCACCTTTACCGGATTTTGCTGTGAAACTTGCATACGACAATGCAACAAGTAGGTATGCACCTACCAGCACGTCGTTTTTAAATTACGGATTAAAATATACAACTCCTTGATGCTCGGGTGGTTACACAGTTCGATCATATAAACCAAACAGTTCAGCTGAATTGGTAAAAAATAATAATTACGCCCAAAAAGATTTGGTCTTTATTAAAAAAATAAAATTAATCCAAGTACGCTTGCCGTATCCAAACAAGGAAAGAACTTTGTTTGAATCGGGGGACATTAATGATGCTAGTATTTCATCTCTTGATCTATCTGGTTGAAATAAATACGTTGGAGATAATGTTAATAGTCCTGCTTTTGAAGGAACAACTTCAGTTTACTCACCGGATTCAATTACTTTTTCTTTAATGTTTAATTATGGTAACACTAGAATTTTAAAAGATGGAACACACGGTTTGGAAACTTTAGCATTAGAGTCGCCTTACATTCGCGCTTACATTGCCGCATCTTTGAACCGCTCGACATATGCATCTTATTATTCAAATGGACTCGATCAAAATGGAACATCAACATATGTTCGTAACTCATTAATCTCAGAGGGGTTTGCTTTAAATAAATCTTATGATGTCAATGATCCTGCAACAGGATATGCTGATTACAATAATTACATTTCACAAGAAGTTGCTAAACAAACTGGTGTCTCCGAAGAAGAGGGTGCAAAGATGACAAAGGATGGGTATGAAACTTTCTACAATAATGAAAGTACATATACTTTTGATGGTAAATTTGGTGATAGCGATAGTTCGAAAGTCAATAATCGTCAAGATCTTATTGCAAAAGTCAAAGGTGAAATTTTTAAATTAAATATGGCATTTGGTGGAAACATTGCCTTTGATTTCTTAACTTCAGGGACGAACGGACAAGTATTAGGAAAAAACTTTACAAGTATGGTTTCTCAATTTAATGAGACCGCAAGAGAAGATGGAGTTAACATTTCCATCAATCCCATTATTTCTAATAACTCTGATTCATACTTAGCACAAATTGCTGATGGAGATTATGATATGACATTTATCGGGTGACAACCCGATTATGCTGACCCCTCAACATTTTTTACGGCAATGGAATGAGGTAAGGCGCTTGATACTTATTTCGGGGGAAATAGAATCCTTGGATACGGATTTAGTGATGTTGATTTGAATCCGTATAAACCGGATGATACTTTCTATGGTAAAGTAGGGAAGGTATTGTATCAAAAGTCTAAAAATAGAATGGTGACTTACCAATATGGATTAGAGTTAGCGGCGTCATTCAAAAATTATCGCGACTTGGTTGAGAGCGTTGTTGATAGCGAAACACAAACAACCAATGAGCGATATTCTGGATTAGCGAAAGCAGAATTTGATTTAATTTATCGTGACAATATTATTTTGCCAACTTACATTAGAAATGGTAACTATAAAATTAAATTATCGTATGTTAAAATTCGAACTTCACCAACCGTGGAGTACGGTTCATCAATGTATAAACATGTTGGTGTGGAGTTAACTAATCACTTGTTAAACCGATACGAACGACAAATTATTGAAGCTAATTATCAAGAAGAATTAAAATATGGAGATGGTCTATAATGAAAAAATGATTAAGTTTTTTTGCAGCAGCAGTTTTAGCAACTGGTCCAGTCGCTAATGTTATTTCTTGTGACAAAATTGACGTCTACAATGTTATTCGTTTAGATATGATGTCAAAAAGAATATTTGACATGTTAATTACCGACGAATATGATGATTCAAATGATGTAATCGCCGATCGGGGCGAAGATGATCAAGTTGTCGGTCAGGATGGAATTGGTCCGGAGTTATGATTTTATCGTGCCATTGCGCATGTTTTTGAAACATCGAAATATCGAATGACTATTCCGGAGTTGAAAAAAGAATTATCATTTCAATTTTTTGATATTAACGGCAAACCTGTTGATGGTCAAGAATTAAATTTGAAAATTGAATTTTCTTTCATCGCGACCGCGACATCAACTAGTACTAAGTTCATTGGTCAAACAGTGTTTAATTATTGGTGATGCTGATCATCCCGAAGCGGACTTCAAAGAAAAATTGGCGGACGTTTATGAATCATGAAAATATCAAGATTTACTAGATTACGAGTTTTCTTTAACCGATTATGAAGGTATGGTC
>JALAGN010000042.1 GCA_022712415.1 Spiroplasma sp.
CTCCAGCGTCATATGAAGTATTAACAAATGATACTGTCAATATTTTTGAAAAAAACCATGATGCTATTGTTAATTACTTAAATCAAATTTTTGATAGTAATTTAGCTGCAAAACAAAATGCTGCTATTATCACATTCTCAATTTTCCTTGGAATAGGTGCCGGAGCGTTTGTTTCTTTAATCGTGACTTGAAGTATGAATCCAAAAATGGATCGTGAAAAAGTGATGAAACTACAAACTGAAATTCAATTACAAATGCAATATGCAATGCAAGGACAAAAATATGATATTGATAAATCATTATTTGTTCCTGAAGCAGAGTACAATGCTGTTATGAATAAAATTAATGAAAAATTAAATAAAAGAAGAAGTAATTAATAAGGTAGGTGATAATTGTGAGTTATTATTATTCTCATCAATTTCAATTTTCCACCCACGGATTACAACGCATTAAAGAACGATTGAATATTAAACATATGGATGACTTCCAAGCAAAAGATCATTGTATTAAGTTGTTAGAAAATCACGGGGATTATTTTGAAGACCGCAATTTTCGTTATTACCAAGTTCTGCAAAAAAATTTATATTTCGTGGTGCAAAAAGATGGGGATGTCATTGTGACTTTAACACCAATCTCACCATCAAAAATGTTGAAACTACTGGAACAATCTTAGAGGAAAGAAAAACATGCCAAGAGAATTAAACAAAAAATTATACGCTAATTTTTTATTGCCAGCTAATTTTGTCAAACGGTGAAAAAATGGGATTCTGGACGAACGTTATATTTATCTTGATTTTTCCGCGGACATGACGTACGAAGTTGATGTTGACAATCAACCATTCATTCAAAAATTATTTTCGATGGATGAATCGTTTGATAGTGTTCGCGTGGAAAAACAGTGAGAGAAGATTTCCTTCTTAGCCCGCAAGATAATTGATTTGCGAATTATTGACCAAAATAAAATTGCTCTGACAAAACAAGAAATTTTATTTTTAAAGTATTTTAATTTTTTAATCTCACTTGTGAATGGGGATCACAAATTTTATTTTGACCGCCAAGTGAAATCGTATCGCTCGTTTGATATTTTATCAACCAAAGTTGATTACGAGATTCGTCATAAGTTATTAATTGTGTTGGAGTATGCTTTGTTTGAAATGTTTGACGTGCTGTTAACTGATGCATTGTTTTCAAAAGATTTACAAACTTACATCGATGAGTCACGCATCAACTTTGCTGAACACACCATGTTCAAACGGGTTGTAATTCCGAACGATGAATTGGAAAATCAAACATTCCGCTTTCTCCAAGCTAATTTCTTCTTTACTGTTAACCATACATTTATTAAAATTTTTCGTGCCGTTCAGGCTGAAACATTATCGTTTTATTTAACTAATAAATCAATTGTCAATTTCATTGACGAAAAAACGAAGATGACATTGTTAAGTGCTTTTGTTATTGATCCGCATTACGCGATTGGTTTTATTAATTTAGGACCGGGGCGGGGAGAATATCGACCACTGTTTCAGTATTTTAAAAACACTGCTTTAAATAAAATAATGTTTCCTGCTGTTTTAATGCCAGAACACAAACTAACTGGGACCGGTGTTTATTTAGATGATGTGCAAAAATTTGAGTTTACACCGTATCCATTGACACAATCACAAATTAATCAAATTAATGAGGGTTTAACAATTCGACAACTAAAGTTGAACCTCTCTGTTTTTTACAAGAACCAATAAAATTGGTTCTTTTTTCGCTTGATAATTAAAAAACATATCCAATAACCGCCGGGAAATTTGATATAATTAGTGTAGTTTGTAAGGTGATAAATATGATTAAAGTTAAACCGCTGAAAAAAAATAGTAATGGCCAATATATGATTGCTTCCGCAATGATTTTCTGTTTAGTTGTGGTTGCTTTTGGTTTAACTATTTTATTTGCACCAAACATTAATGATGTCTTAAAAGGAATTCGAACTGCCATGATCGATGGAACATGAAGTATCGGAACGGGGAGCAAACTAGTTCAATCACAATTTAAAACCACAATCGGAGGATTCTTATCTTACACTACAATGGGAGGATTAAAATTCTTCACCATTACACCGTCAATTATTTTAATAGCGTACGTTCCGATTGCAGTCGGGGGATTTTTATTCCTATGAATGTTTATTTTAGCCATTCGTTTGAACGTTGGATTTAAATCGATCAACCGTAAAAACATTAAACAAGTTGTTAACCCGATTAAAACTTATTCGTTGACCATTTCTTCAGCGTGATTTATTTTTATTGTTTTAATTTTAGTGACTTTCTTTACTTTAATTAGTAGTTCGTACTTATTATTTGGCCAATTATTTTTAGTGAGTCCTGATCACTTTTTAGCGTTTCCAACCCAATTAAAAAACGGAACCGATGACGCCGCACAAACTTACTTCCAAGTAAATGGGACACCAAAAATTTGATGAATTACTTATGATTTATTTGCGAATAGCTACACCGGTCGTACCAACGGGAAATTTGACTGAATGTCATTAATTCCGTTAGCACCATTCTTGCTAGCGATTGTGTTACAAATCATTGGTTTAATTACCGGAGCAGTCTCATGAAGATGAGTAAACCTATACGTATTAGCTGCCATTGGTGATGCCAAAGCACTTGATTTAGTAAACCGTCGCTTCTCAATTACAAAACAATTGGTTTACACCGGAGAAGCAATCAGTAGTGGCACAGCTAAAACAATTGAAATTGGTGAAGCTGCACCTGAAAAACTAAGTAAGAAAGACTTGAAAGCAGCCAAAAGACAAGAGAAATTGGCAGCAATGCAGCACAATGCGACTATTGATGGCGACATCACAACTGAAGTTGTCACACCGGTTAATGAAAAACCACTTGATTTAAATAACAATAAAAAATGGGATGACGATAATTTAACCCATACGGTTGATGATTTAGATTACGGTGTCAACGCAACGTTGAAATCACGTTGTCAATCATTCTTTAAAAATAATATGAAGATGATGGAGATGAGTGAAAACACGTCAAACTCGTTATACCGTAAATTTACAATGACGTATGATGCACTTGTGTCAAACCGTGTTGATAACAAATTAAATGAAATTGCAACCGGAATCGAAGATTACATCAATTTTGCGACCGATATCGATCAAAAATTTGTTCATCTTGTGTCAAAGGTCTTAGGAACTAATCGTGGTGTCTTTGGAGCGTTTTCAGTTGAACTGGACGAACTAATCGCCAAGTACTTTAACGCGTTAAAAGCGTGAAACTTATACGAAGCAGAACTTGTCATTGAACAAATCTTTGCCATCGCAGCGCAAAACACTGAACTATTGGCAAAAGTTGGGTATTGCTTGAAATACCGTTTATCAAACCATTACAATTTCGTTAACAACCGTTTAAACGGAATTGATCAACTAAACGTGGCCCGTGAAAATAAAAATTATGATGCGTACCGCCAAATTTGTTTACAAATCATTAAAACAATGTCACCAAACAAATTATTGTTGACCGGAATCGTAAATCAAATTTATTAAGAGTAGGGGAGTTTATTTAATATGATTATTCATGTTGTTGGTAAAATTGGGTCAGGAAAATCGACGATTTCCCATTACATCGAGTCCGAATACGGCTTAGTGTATCTGGAAACAGACGAAATTATTAAAAGATTATATAATCTTGATGTCTTTTTAAAATGGGTTGATGAAAATGCACCCCAAATTAAAAATCCGGATGGGACATTTGATCGCTCATTATTCCGTAGTATTTTATTCCGTAATAAAGCGCTAAATCTTAATCTACTAAAATTAACACTGCCAATTGTAGCGGAGTGAATTAAGGATATCGTCGATGAAAATCCGGACCAAAACTATGTCATTGAAAGTTTCTTCATTGAACTAGTTGAGAAGGTGACAGTGGACCAAATTATTATTGTTAAGTCCAAAGAAATCGAGACTTTAATTAAACGCATTAAAGGTCGGGACAAACGTTCGTATTCAGAAACATTAGCGATTGTTACATTCCAAAATGAATACATTAACCGCAATTACTACGACAACAGAGAACTAGATGATCAAATTCGTCACAAGCTAACCGTTGTCTACAACGAGGACGGAATGCTGGAAAAAACCTTTGAAACCATCGATGAAGTGATGGAGAACATTGGTTTAAAAAAAATTGAATCATAAAAAAAACGAATCATTGCAATCTCGCGCATGATTCGTTTTTTATTTCTTAGTTGTCGGTTTTTTTGCCGCTGGTTTTGCTTTAGCAATTGCCGGTTTTTTACTATTATTAGCAGCAGCTTTAGTAGTTGGTTTCGCTTTTGCCGCTGGTTTTTTGACAGCTGGCGCCGCTTTTTTAGCCGGAGCTTTTGCTGTAGCTGGTTTTGCTTTAGTGGTTGGTTTTTTCTTGGTTTTATTAACAATTCCAACTTCTTCTAACGCTTTTTTGACAGCTTCTTGAATCAATTCTTGTGTTTGATCGACTGTGAAAACGGTATTATTGTCCATTTTCGGTGTTTTCTTTGCCTTAGAGGCCCCTGAGGGAGTCTCATTTAAAGAATCTAAGTCGTAATCATTCATTTCCATTTCAAGCGTATTGATTGCTATGGAAGGCATTTTATCGAAATTAGCATTCGTTTTTTTTGGTGTTTGGATTTTTTCCGCACTTTGTTTTGGAGCATGATCACTGATTTCCTCCCCAAGACGACTACGTTCGGGAACTTTATATTCTGATCAAGTTTGGTTTGAAATTTCACGAGCATGTTCGATTACTTCACCAAGTCCGCCTGTCGGACGGGGAGCAGAAGGGGGTAAATCACCACCGCCAGCAGGTGCACCACCAGCCATACGTGCTTTTAAGGCAGCCATTCGGTCGTTAACTTCGTCTTGTGAGACTGCTTTTGTTGTTGAATCAATCTCTTGATCTTTAATTTGTTTCTTAGTTTCGGCAATTTTATTTTTTGCCGCAGCTAGAATGGCACCGATCGAACCAGCAGCTGGAGCTTGTTTAGCAGCTTCGGTCGCCATTTCTTCTTCGGTTTGTGTTCCGTGTAAACGACGAACACGTGCTCCAATTTCACCCTCAGCGTCCTTAACTTTTTTAGTAACATCCATTTCTTCACAAACGTGAATTTTAAGGTGTTTTGGACAGAAACGAGGGGCTTCAAATTTTGATGATGACATGCTAAATCCTCCTTAAATGATTAACACAAATTGGTATAATTGGTGTCCATAATCACGATAATATTTTTATAATTATATCATAGTCGGAAATATAAATGCTTAATCGAACCTAAAATATCAAGATATTTAGAGAAACACCGAGAGAGATAGAAACAGATAAAAACATAGATATACAAGCATACAGACACACAAAGACATAATCTTTATGGTTAACCATACACTTTTTGTCTGCCTGTGTATATGTGAATCTGTGTCTATATCTTTGTAGCTCTATTTTTATATTAGAGTGAATTTACTATTACACCTCATGCAGAGTGCTTTCACTGTTGGATCCTCTGTTTTAAGGATGGTGTTACAACGACATGTAAAGATATAGAATTTTGGTTTGATACCACCTCTTTTTTTAAAACCACGATCTTGAGCATCGTGGTGAATGGTTGACGTAATAATTTCATGATCAATCCCCAAGTTATTAAGCGTATCTTTGTAAGCAGTTGTATAGTCGTTTGGGTGTGAAAAACCATTTCTACGACGGTCTGATACCTCAAAATCTTCAAGTTCGCTAGTTTTTTTGTAGATTCATCCAACCATAATACCAATGTCACGGAACGTTGTGTTGTGACGAACGTTTGTACGGTATGACGTTGGTTTGTGTAATACTTCTTCACCATATTGGTGGACCATTTCGTGAACTAAAGTGTTAATAATCTCAAAGTAATTTCCATCTAATGCAATTGTATGAATGATAATGATCGAGTGATCAGAATTATACAACGATTTGTTGTCGCTAGATGAAACGTAGCGAGCCAGAATATTGTTGCTGTCACTTCTTTTTTTATGTTCGATTGAGACTTTAATAGGAGGGAGCTCACCTCGAAAAAGTCGTTCGTTTAATAATTGATGGGCAATTGTTAATTGCGCTGCAAATCGTACTAATGCACTATCAGATTGCATAGTTATCTACTCCCCTTTTCATTTTTTTAAAATTTCTTTTTCATTAATTCAGTCGTGATCAACTCTAATAAGACCAGAACCGCCTTTTTGTTTTTTCTTGGTATATAAATTATTATAATCGTTTCCGGTCATGATAACGTTTTGGCCTTTTAAATCATTAACCATCGCTACAACGCTACTGATTCCCTTTTCGTTGTAAGGAATATCAAAGTTTTTATCAAACTCAATTTGTTTAACGTTGGCAACAGATGATTTTAAATTGCTGGCTGTTACTCCGACAAAGTAAATTGGTTTCTTTTCTCAAGCTTCATAAAATAAATTTTGAACGATAGAATAAATCTCCTCGATGTTATTTGTTTGTTTTATTAAAGTATGTTGGTGACTTGTTCTCTTTTGGCGTTCTGATTTATCA
>JALAGN010000043.1 GCA_022712415.1 Spiroplasma sp.
GTATATTACACATGTAATATATGTTTTCAAAAAATTTGTTTTACTCAACAGAAACCGAATTCGATTCATTGACTGTCATTATACTATGTGGTTTTTTGATATTGAAAAACCCGGCTTCCAGGGCTTTATTGGAGGATACAAAGATGACCTCTAGAAGAATTTTATCACCAATGTAAAAATAATCTAAAGGAAATTTATAGTCACAAAAAAATAGTCGGCCACAATGCTGCGCGCACTTTGTTAAAGATATTTGTCAACTTATTAGTGTACTCTTATTATATTTGCACTCAGGATGTCAACTTGTTTTCCTATTTAAACGAAAGTTTAAATGTTAAATATACTAATCCCAACATGCAAGTATCAATCAATAGCGAAAACAGGATCGGTTGCCAAATCTTTGTAAAGACAGGAGCCTCATCGAGAAAAGTAATTAATTCTAAATTCCATACATTATGCTGTACACCCGAACTACTCATCATCGCAATTCAAGTTGCATATTTGAAAGGAGATAAATACCCAAATGCTTGGTACACCATGTTTCCTGCCATTTGTTGTGGTGTAAAGAAATAATCAGAAACCAACATTAAAAGAATGATTAAGACTGAAATGATGACATCAACAATGTCCCTTCTTTTAATTCATCCTGTGATTAAAATGGAAAGACTAATTCCCGCAAGAATCAATAAAATATATCCAAAGATAAAGCCAATAAACGAAAATCCAAAAGAATTAGCACTCATTCAATCGAAGGCATTTAATAACGAACCATTGTTTAAGTGATCGTACATAAAATTTAAACCAATCTGAATTGCCAATGCCGGGATTGCAATTAATACGAGTGAAAGAATTAACATTGTAATAAACGTATTTCTTCCGATATTCATCGAATGCATTCGCTTAATAAAAATAGATTCTTTTCAATCCCCCACAACGGTCGCTGTTAAAAATAGCATTCCAAAAGCAGGCGTTAACAATGATGTCATCACAATTGGTTGGACAATAACCGCTCTGAATTGCCCTGAGTGAATGAAGTTTAAAATAAAGGAAAGAATAAACGGAATAATAATTAAGAAAATATAAGTTTCAGGAATTATAAATAACGATTGAACAATTACCTTAAAACATTTAAGACCATTATTGGATAATTTTTTGAACATAAATATTCCCTACACTTCCATTGTTTTGATATACAGGGCGTACCCCGATATATAAACCGTCGTTTTTATCAACCTGACTAACATAATAAATATTTTGCGTTGTTTGTCCAACCATATAGCTTTTTTTAGCATTTGGATCATAAACAAATATTTCATAATACTTAACATTGTCTTGTTCATCTCACGAAATACGAGCATTCAATTCATTTTCTCGCGCTACAACATATTCACTTTGAATATTTAGAGAGTCAGCTTCTTGACCAACAACAAGTGAATTACCATTTTCTTTTAACGACATTTCTCCTACATTTAAAATGGCATTTTTAAATTCCACTTGGCCATTTGTTGGAGCAATGTACAACCCAATTTTTGCTATTTTGCGAGTACCAATATTTGCCAATACATCATCTGTAAATGTATAAGTACCATTGAATCAATTATCACGGTCAGACGAAATGTTCAGAGGAGCAACTACCACTTGACCATCGTCCAATGTTAATGCTGCCTGAATAGTATTGCCACCTGAAAAATCAAAGTCACTATTTTTAATATCCGCTTTTGAGTCGCCGGTATTATTTGTTAATTTAAATTTGATTGTTAATTCTTTATTACTTACAGCATCACTAGAAAGGTTAGTTCCAAAGATATTTCAAAGTATTTTTTTGTCAGATATATCTGTTCCTTTAAGTGATCCATCATAGTTGAGACCTTTTGCTAAAGCAAAAGAGTTTCCCTTTTCATATTGATTATAGTAATCGTAAAATCCACCAACTTTATTTTGTGAAAAGTTGGTAAGTTTTTCATCGCTTAACTTATCTTCTTGAAAATCAGTCACATCAAGAACCTCAGAAGCATATGTCGGTGCAATATCTTGAAGGCGTTTATTACTTCACGCCATATTTTTGATTACATTCCCATCCGCCTCAGCGAAGTTAATTCCCGACCCAGTTGAAAAGTTGGTAGTAAACTCAGGTTCGTAATCATTAATAACTGTGTTTTCTTGTTGTACATCTCCGGCACCAAAAGAATAAACATAGTTATCATTTTCGTCTTTTGCATACAATCATTTAATTTGATTGTCGTTTAGATTTCAAGCTTCTCTTTCCTCGTCTGAATATAATTGTGGCACAATTCCATCATCGTAACTAAACGCATCCATAATTTCATTTTTGTTAATACCTCACTCAGCGTTATACCCATTATTCGTTACACCATAATCTTCTGTTTGTGTTGCAGCAATTTTGGCATTTGCTATTTTTTCAGATGTTGTTTTTCCTTCGATACTTCCATCATCATCTCACCCAATCTTGTCTTGATATTTTTTATCATATTTTGGGTCCGCTTCAACAGCGGCACCACGTAGAAAACGATTTCGACCAGTATAGGTCATTTGATCTGCGATGTGTTGTAATTGTTGTTTGAAGATAAAAGAATCGCTTTGTTTATCTTTTGTTCTCGCTTTGTTGTCTTCATTTATTCACTGTTGATAAAATTCATTTTTGTCCGTTAGCGTACTAGTATAAGCAGTTGCTCCACCATCCTGAAAGAGTGAGTACGATGTAAAACTGGTTTGCTCTCCACTGTTGGTTGTAAATTTTAATTGGTTATTATTTGATTTCATTTCCGAATAATCATTACCGAAACTAGTAAGTTGATTTCCGTTAGCATCATAATAGTCACTTGTTAACATTCTGGTATCATAAAAACCTTGAAGCGATGGACTGGCTTGTTCAATAATATTGAAAATATTAAATGCTTGATCACCAAAATACTTAGTATATCTATTTGTGAAATTATGTAGTTGATACGGAATTTGTCCAAAGTCCTGGCAAACCATATCAGCCACCTCTGACATTTTATTCGATTCAATATTCATAGGACGCAATGACTCATCCAAGTTTAAGTTTGAATAATTAGAATAAAATATTTGCTTTAGATTTTTAGTTGCCTCGTTCAAAACCTTTTTTTCATTGAATTGAACAAAGATATTGTAAATGTCACGATAATCAACAATTGTCCCGTTTGGAAGTCCGCCATTTCCTTCTTGATTTCAAAAGAAACCATCAAGTTTAAAATATTCAGCCATTTTTAGTAATTGATCAACGATTAAATAATTTCCATCATTATCTTTTTTTAAAAAGTCCACCAACATATTTTTGGTCAGACCATGATAACCGTCTAGAAAAATATTACCGTACATTGCTGTCCCATTTTTATGTGCAGCATCTATTGTTTCAGAATTTGGTATTTTGACTATCCCTTCAAAAAAAGAACCCCCTCAGTCATCATAAATACTTGTGTATTGAAATGAGGTATATGTATTTTCATAAGGCGAATTGACACCAACCCCACCATTTCTGGCAGCACGATGTTGATTTGTAGTAAAGCCTAAAAATAACGAGTTCATTTTGCTTGATTGTGTGTCAACGTTTTTTAATGCTGTGTTAGTTGTTTGTCTTAGTGTTTCAACACCTTGATCATATTTAGCGTCACTGTCTGTTGAAGGATCTCAATTTAAAATGGAATTCAATTTAAGGAAGTTCTCTGCTTTATTTTCCACTCCAAACTCAGCCGCTGTATTTCCGTTGGGCATAAATATTTTTTGTGTTGGAACCCCAGTGACTGCTTGCTTTTTAATTGATTCTGCTCATTGGTACCCTGTTCCAAATTTTTTATAATCGATAACCGAGCTTCAATTATCTGCTTCAACTTGACTTCCTAGTTTTATATTTCCATCAATTGAATCAACATTTTTGTATTTAAAATTATAACCATTATTACCGTAATCACCGGTTGTTCAATTATAATCAGGTAACGTTTTCAAATATTCCATGCCATCGGTTGAACCGATGAAAGCAACGACAGAACTAGCTAATATGGTAAAGGCTAGCGTTGCTCCAAAGAGACTATAAATAGTTATTTTTCCTTTTTTCATATTAACCCTTCCTTTCTGTTGTAAATAAAAAATAGGCCCCCACCAAACTTGAAGTTAACGTGATGAATAAACCAATGGCAGCTTGGTAAACATCAGTAAACGGTTTGAATCCGCCATACAAATAGACCATTTGATATATTCCGAGATGATCAATTCTTGTGTAAGAGGTAATCAACATTAAAAACCAAACTCCATATTTTTGCGGAATAAAATATCCGATAATTTGAAACCACGTATATTGCGTCGACAATTGTGTGTTCATTACAACATCTGAAAAAATTAATGTCACAATGAAGTAAACAATTAATATTGTTCTGGACCAAATGCGGTGCTTAATAGCAAAAACAATTAAAGATGTTGCTCCAATATTTAACACAATCAAAAATATCATTCCAATGATTGTAAATATATATGCATACGCAATAAATTGTTCGCGACAACGATCAAAAACAAAAGTCGAAATCGTATTAAATTCTCCCGTTGGGATTTTGCAAAAAATTAGCACTGCAGCAACGTTGCAAAAGAAAGAGATAATGTAAATTTGCACAAAAATAACAAGTAACGGCATTAAAATGTTTAGCTTATTAATACCCTTTGATTTCAAGCGAGCAAATAAAATTGTTTCGCGTCATTTTATGAGACGAAATCCGATAAATAAATTGTTAATAAAAAATGGAATGCACAAGAGTGAAATTAATGTTGGTGGATTTAGATCGCTCGAAATGTAATTAAATCAAAACATAAATAGTGCAATTGATATCGGAATGGGAAGTAGAAAGTTTAGAATATAAACACGAAGATCTGTAAATATTAGTTTAGAGTAGAAAGAATATAATTTTCAAAAAGATGAATTATTTGATAAATTAGTGGAACTGCTTTTACTTATTTTTTCCATAAAAATCAATTAGCATGTTTCTAACACTTCCATTTTCCTTAACTACATCTTTAACTAATTTATCCATCACAATTTCTCCTTTATCTAATAAAATGAGACGATGGCAGATTAATTCAACTTCTTCTGGCATATGCGAGATAAAAATTAAAGTTGAATGATTTTCGGTTTGATAATTTCTAAAAAATTCAATCAAACTTAACTGCATTTTTAAATCAAGTCCTGTGATAAGCTCATCCAAAATCACCACTTCCGGTTTATTTAGAATTGATAGCATCGCATTAAATCTTTGCTTTTGTCCTCCGGACAAACTGTTAAGATCACTCTTAAGAAACTCGCGAATTTCAAAAATATCTTTTAGTTTTTCAACTCAATCATCTTGTTCCTTATTAGTATAGAATTTTAAAACTCTGTTAGGGGTTGTGCCTCTCGGTCAATTCCCTTCTTGGAACTGAATACCTATTTCATTTTTCTCATTTTTAGTTTTAATTTCTATATCACCAGATGTTTTATTTAAAACACCCGCCAATATTTCAACCAACGTTGTTTTACCAGAACCGTTTCCACCGATAATAGCGACCGTGTCGTTATCATCAATTTCAAAACTAATATTATTGATTGCTGTTTTTTTACCATACTTTTTTGTCAGGTTCGTAACCTTAATCATTAAAATTCACCTCCACATGTTCAATAATAAATTGCATCATTTTTGAATTAACCAAATCTAAATCTCCATATTGATTTAATTGGTTTGATATATTGTAATTTTTAATTATATTATCGTTTCCATCAACCGAAATGTTATAGGTTTTATTTTGCTCGATTGCTTTTAATCATTCCGCATCGCCTTCAATTTCTTTTAGATATTGTGTAGCAGTGTCCTTGTAATCATTTATTGTTTTTGGAATAACAGTATTAACATAATTAACAAAGATGGTTTTTAAATAAACCAATTTTAATTTCGCTACTTGTCAGTTTAAAATTGTAAGATCATTCTTCAAGCCCTCTTCATCAACAGCTTTACTTAATGCATAATTTAAGTCTTCTTTTTCAATCACATCTAACAGATCGTTTTGTCTTTGAATATCGGTAATCAAGGTATTAATTAAATCTTCATGTTTTGTTTCATCATAAGTTAGATAATTAAATTCTAATTGTTGAGCAAAAGCTGAAGAGTAATTTAATTGAACCTTATCTGTCAAAAGGTTTCCGTAACTATTCTCAAATTCCTTATATACGTCGTATGCTAATTTTCGTAAATCACGATTAATTCATATATTGGATAAAGGAATACTATTATCATTGTTGTGATCTCAAATTACGTAAGCTCCATCAAACACCGTAGTACTATTAAATAAAAAGAAGGAAACAAAATTTTCTTGATCATTATCATCAGGTCTAATGAAATTGATATTGTCACTGTCAACATTTAAAACTGATAATTTTGTTTGTGCCAAAATTCTTCTCAATTGATAGGCGATATAGTATTGAAAGTCATCGCTTGATGCAAAGTGATCGCAGATAAATTTTTGTAAACGACTTCACGAATCGGCAATTCCAGACTCTGCTTTGTATGAATTATCACTAACCCATTGTTCTAAACGGGCATAATATTCCTGTGATTTTCTTTGTGAATTTTCACGGAATATTTCTCAACCTTGTTCAGTTTTTGGCCATTCAAAATTGGCTAAATTATAAAAGTCAACCGTTCTTTTAAGAGCTGACGACAAAACAATTGGTGACGCAATTACCGGCGTTACAATTAGTCCGCTCAGAAAGACACCAAAAAATATCTTCTTGTATTTCATATTTACCTCTTTGTTAATTAAC
>JALAGN010000006.1 GCA_022712415.1 Spiroplasma sp.
GAGTTAATTTATGAACTTAACCACCACCAAAAAGAAGAATCGCTAGCTTAGGCGATTTTTTTGATAAAAAACACTTAAAAGTTTACTTTTCTATGTTATTTTCCGCGAAGGGTGTTATAATGTCCGAGGTTAAGGAGCAATTCTTAATCGGGAGGGCGGGCCGGCCGAGAAAGAAGGCTAAATTATGAAATCATTGTTATGTGTGTTTACTGGAGTATCTGCCCTAGGTGGCGGTGTTGCAGCGATAACTACTACATACAACCAAACACAACAAGTAGAAATTACTAGTAGCAATGACCATAACATTAGTTTAAAAGCGATAACAGATAAGGAAAGTACACAACCTGTGACAAAATCAACAGGTGTAGGGATGTTTGCGGATTGAGATTACAAAGCAACAGCTAAATGATACTGATTCGGATACTGATACTTGTGAGTAAACCACGCAATGGCACAAGATATCGCGAGTGGAGCCGCAACTGCTGCTTCATTAGCAGACTATCTTGTAAGTGTTCCCGAAATTGGAGCATTGATGCGCGAAACTTCACGCATCATGCTAGCATTCCAAAGTAGTATTCAAAAAAAAGATACAGGAAACGGAGTCTACATTGATATTCTAGGCTTTATTCCAATTTCTGTATCAACTGCTAAATAAGACGAGTTAATCATCGCCACCGTTTAGTGGAATAGACTGGGATAATTAGTAGATTATCCTGGTCTTTTTTTACTTTTTTTAAAAAAAGTAATGAGTTCGCGAACAATGTGTGATAACATAAAAATGTTATTAAAGGGCTATAACAAATATCAACAAATAAAATGGGTATAAAAAAGGTGATCGGAATGAATTTATTTGACGCAGACGTTTTTAAAGTTCTTAACTGAAATGTCCCGTTATTTATTTTTTTAATCATCTTTATTGTTGTCGCATTAATTTGCCTCGGCTTATTTATTTTCTTTGTCGCAAAAAAAACCAAACGCCACGATATCGAACATGGGACTGTTGATGTCAAGGAACTAAAACGCTTGGAGACATTTGAAGATAAAAGAAATGATTTCGAAACCGAAATTGCCAAGATTAAACGCGTAATTCGCCAACAAAAATAGCCATTTTTCTTTATGGGAGAAATATCATGGGCGCAAAAGAACTATTTGGAACCATTACTGGTTTTAAAAAAATAAGTGAGACACCATCGCAAACCAATGCGAATGGTGATTTTTCAGTTCCAGCGAACTACCAAGAGCAACCAAACCAAAACATGTACCCACAACAACAAATGACCAATATCCCACCGCAATACCAAAACCAACCAAACTATAATAACGTCCCTGTCCCACAAGCCCCCGTCAATAACTTATATCCGCCACAACAACCAGTTGCCGGATCACAATCAGTTTATGATTACCAACGTCAATTAATTAACGATAAAAACACTGGTTACAATGTGCCTCAATACAACGAAGTTCCCGTTAATGGCCAAAATATGGCACCGCAACCAAACCAACAAATGTACGTTCCTCGCAATCGTGTCGCTCACAATCGCCGTCACCAAATTCCAACTGAATTTGACAACGGAATGTACCAACAAAACATTGATTATAATGCTCCACGTCCAGTGGAATACGGGAATTTCCAAGAACAACAAGTGTTAGATCGCATGAATCTTGATTACAATGCGTATGAAGAAGTGCGTCGTGATCAATACCGTGGGGTTCCGGTCCAACAAGTGGTGCCGCAAATGGCACAACCACAATACCGTGATAACTACAGCGAACAAAATATGTATCGTGAACCAATTCGTCAACCACAATACGAAGACCAAATTAATTATGGCAGCTACATGCGTAACGACTACAATAATCAAACCATGTCGCAAGCCAACTACTACCAACCATCAACTTACAATTATTCAGAACCACGAAAAACCATCAATATTTTGCCGACCCAAATTGCAAAAGAAGTTCGTTCCGAAAAAATGCGTGTCGCTATTTTAATGTTGCTTGGTGTGGTGGGAGTTGTTTTAACTTCGATTTTGATCGCCGGATACTACACTTTAGTTGGGATTCACGATGAAACAGCAAGAAATACCGCTTCCTTTGCGGGATTTAAATTGAATGCGATTCCATATCCGTTGGTTTCAATCTTCTTCTTGATTGTCGCTTTATTCTGCTTTTTCTTAGGGGTGACGGATTATTCGTTGCTCTATGCCAACGTTAAAAAATACGAACGGGACTTAATGGCGGGAAAAGAAACCATTCCGTACTTTATCACTAGAAACTATAAAAACATTATTTCACGTGGGGTTTATATTACTTGAGTTTGCTTTGCAACATACATTATTGGGGCGATTTCGCTCGGAATTTTGTATGGTTTACAAGGATTATACGAAGGCGGAAACGATAAATTCTACTTCTTGTTCTGAAAAATGGGGCAATTGAAGTCGTTTAAATCAGAAATTACAATTAATATTGTAGTTTTAATCCTAACTTTAGGGACCCATATCACAAACATTGTGTGAAGTCGTTCCCGAAAAAACAACGTTATTGGTTACTACGGGTCTTCAATTCTACCATCAGAAGAAGAACGCGCCATTAAAAAAAGAGCAAACAAAATTTGCTTGATTATTTTATGTGTTGTATTAGCAATTGTCCTATTTGCGATTGTAATTCCGTGAATTATTCTTCGTCGCCGTCGTGGTCAATCAGTTATGCCTTTTGGTCGTCGCAATTAAAAATTGTGACGATTTTTTTTAAAAAAAGTTTAAAAAAAGTGGCACAAATGTGTCATTTTTTGCGTAAGACTAAGGGGAGGACAATTTTATGTTAAACACAAATTTTACAAAACTAAATGTCATTGGCGATTTAATCAATGACCTCAATTTTAAACAAATTGAATCGATTTTACAAAACAAAGAATACCTACAACTAACAAAAATTGAATATAAATATTACGATGCGCTGACAAATGCCAAAAAACTGGATGCGTACTACAAAATCAGAGCAGATATTTTGCAAGATTTTGGGGAACACAAGCCGTTACTTAAATACTTGATGTTGATCTTCAAGGAAAAATACTTGCTCGGGTTATACCGCAAGACTAATCATGAATTGTTAGTTAAAACCTACAAACTCCAAATTATTATCCAATTATTTATCTCGACCATCCGTTATGGAGACAAAATCCTAATGCGTCCGGGCTTCAAAGATATTGAACCCGACGCCGTGGTTGCCAATTTCCGGCTATACGCGATTATGATTAATCCGCAATATTTATACCGTTATTTAGGGATTTTAACTTTCAATCAAGCTAAAATTCTAAAAAAACTACTTCACGTCGAAGTAACGTGAGATGTTGATACTACCAACGTATATCTCAATCTCGATCGCAATGATTATCTAGCTTTAAAAGTCTTTAATCTTGAAAAAGAAATCATTCGCGAAACCACTGCGTCAGCAGAGGAAGAAAAAAGAGAGTACGGGATGCTCATGTATCACACTTATATGAAACTAATTATTAATTTCATTGCTAAAAACATTGAAAATAGTTAAGATTTTGGACGCGCGAGCGTCCTTTTCTTGCATAAATTTTTTAAAAAATTAGCACTCAACACTTGACAATGCTAATTATCGGGTTATTATATAAATGTTAGCAATGGTATCAATAGAGTGCTAACTAATGAGGAGGAATAAATATGGATTTTCAACAAAAACCGGATCCCACAAATGATCCAGAAATCTTAGATAAATACACGCGCGATTTAACGAAAGACGCCAAAGAGGGAAAAATTGACCCTGTCATTGGTCGTGATGAAGAAATCGCTCGGATTATTCGCATTCTATCGCGAAAAACCAAGAATAACCCGGTTCTCATCGGGGAACCTGGGGTAGGTAAAACCGCGATTGTTGAAGGGCTTGCGCAACGAATTAATCGTGGTGATGTCCCAAGTGTTTTACGCGACAAAAAAGTCCTAGTTTTAGATATGGGAAGTGTTATGGCGGGTGCTAGTTTTTTAGGAGACTACGAAGCCAGAATTAAAGGGATTACCAATGCCATCGCCAAAACCAACGGTGAAATTATCTTATTTATTGATGAATTACACCTGATTGTCGGAGCTGGAAAAACTGGTAACGGAGGCGGAATGGATGTTTCGAACCTCTTAAAACCAGCTTTAGCTCGTGGTGAATTAAAAGCAATTGGAGCCACAACCTTAAAAGAATATCGTGAATACATTGAAAAAGATGCAGCGCTAGAGCGTCGATTCCAAAAAATTTACGTCACAGAACCAACAGTTGATGAAACAATCTCAATTCTCCGTGGTTTAAAAGAACGTTTTGAAAGCTTTCACGGAGTTCGTATCCATGATAACGCGCTCGTGGCCGCTGCTAAATTAAGTGACCGCTACATCGCGGACCGCTTCTTACCAGATAAAGCGATCGATTTAATCGATGAAGCGTCAGCTACCATTAAGACCGAATTGGCGTCAGTCCCAACGGAACTGGACCAAATTAACCGTCGTGTAATGCAATTAGAAATTGAAAAAGCCGCCCTTTCAAAAGAAAGTGATGAAAAATCAAAAGATCGTTTGAAAGAAAACGAAAGCGAATTGCGCACTTTAAAAGAAAAACAATTAAAATTAAATACTTCTTGAGAAGCCGAAAAAGACAAACACAAAGTGATTGCCGGTTTCAAATCAACCATTGATTCATTAAAAACAGAGTTAGAACAAGCCCAAACCGAAGGTAAATTCGAACGTGCCGGGGAAATTCAGTACTCGTTACTACCGGCTTTAACTAAAAAATTGGCAAAAGCAGAAGAAACAAACGTCAATAAACTAATTAGTGAAGAAGTAACCGAAAAAGAAGTGGCCACAATCGTTGGTCGCTGAACTGGTGTGCCCGTTGAAAACTTGATGGAAAGTGAAAAAACACGCTTACTATCACTTGAATCGTCACTGCGAAAAAGTGTCAAAGGACAAGATGAGGCCTTAAAAGTGGTTGCCGAATCAATCTTACGAAGCCGTGCCGGAGTTAAAGACCCAAGTAAACCGGTCGGAAGTTTCCTTTTCCTTGGTCCCACTGGGGTCGGGAAAACTGAAGTGGCTCGTAGTTTAGCACTCCAATTATTTGCGAGTGAGAAAAAAATGATCCGCTTTGATATGTCAGAATACATGGAAAAAGCCAGTGTCTCGAAATTAATCGGTTCGCCTCCGGGATATGTCGGATATGAAGAAGGGGGAAGATTGACAGAACAAGTTCGTCGTAACCCTTACTCAATCGTCTTGTTTGATGAGGTTGAAAAAGCGCACCCCGATGTTTTCAACTTAATGTTGCAAATCTTGGATGATGGTCGCCTAACTGATTCACTTGGAAAAACAATCGACTTTAAAAATACCATTATCATTATGACGTCAAACATTGCGAGTGAATACTTACTAAATACCGAACACGAAATGATTGATGACGAAGTCATTCAAAAAGAATTACAACGTCACTTCCGTCCTGAGTTATTAAACCGAATTGATAGTATTATTACTTTCAATTCGCTTTCAAAAGAAGTCATTATGGAAATCATTGATCGTCAGTTAACACTGTTACAAAACAAATTAATGTCAGAGCAAGATTATCAAATCAAATTTACAGAAGCAAGTATCAAAAAAATTGTGGATGAAGGCTATGATAAACAATTTGGAGCCCGTCCGATTAAACGTTACATTGAAAAAAACATTGAAACAATGATCGCGATGGCCATTATTAAAAATGAACTAGAAAAAAATAAAACCTATGTCATTGATGTCAAAAACGACGAGTTTGTTTTTGCTTCAGCGAATAAGTTGAATTAGCACTTGCACTATGTAAGTGCTATGCTATAATCAAAATATGCTTACCGGAGGTGAGATACGTGTTAACAAAAAGACAAGAAAAAATCCTAAAATCCATAATTGAAGATTATATTAAAAACGCATCACCAGTTGGTTCGAAACGGATTCAACAAGTTATTGGAATTGATATCTCTTCTGCCACAATCAGAAATGAATGTGCTTTCTTGGAAGAAGGTGGTTTTCTTGAAAAACAACACACCTCTTCTGGTCGAATTCCATCAACTAAAGGTTATCGTTATTACGTTGATAACCTGATGGAAAAATCGGAGTTTAGCGAAGCGAAAGTGCAAATCGAAAAAATCTTTGCCCAACGCAATACCACAATTGATGAAGTCTTAGAACAAACATCCCAAATCATTTCGGAGATGACGAATTTAGCTTCAGTTGTGAGTGTGACCCAAGCGGACGGCGATGTTTCGTTGCAACGGGTTGAACTGATTCCGATCTCGGATGTCAACGCGACAGTCTTGTTTGTTCTGTCCAACGGAACGGTGCAATCAAAAATGTACATGCTCGATTCAATTCCGCTAAATGAACTGCAAATCTCAATTAACTTATTTAACGAACGGTTAATTAATTCCAAAATTAGTGAAATTGAGATGCGTGCTTCGATTATTAAACCAATCCTGGAAAAACAGGTTAAAAAATATGATTTTATTTTACAAACATTTGTCAATACGATTTTACATTCCGAGTCTGATAAAACAAAAGCGACCGGAATGCAATATCTGTTAGCAAATCCGGAATTCGATGATCCTGTGAAAATCAAACAGGTCATTCAACTAATTGAAAATGCCTCACCATTTAAATGGTTTGATTTTCAACAAAAAAATTCGTCTTCAAATACCAATGTCGCCATTGGGATTGAAACGGGAACAGAAAACGACGACATTTCGATTATCGGTCTTGAGATTGATAAAAAAAATGGAACTCGTGGGGCCTTGACATTAGTCGGCCCCAAACGACTGGAATACGATAAAGTCGCGGATTTACTGGATTATATTGACAAAAAAATCGAAGAACAATTCGGTGATAACAAAAAAGGAGGTTAATAATGGAAAAAATAGATGCAAAAAAACTGCAAAAATTATTTCATGCGATTAAAAAGGAATTAGGAGTCGACGAAAAGGCAAAAGCACCAACTGATGCGGCCCAAACACCAGACGGATCAAACGGACCGGAACAAGCGAAGAACGCAAGTGACCAAAAACATCAGCCACCGATTGTGGAATTAGAACAAATGGTCGACCAACTGGTAAGTGAAGTCAACGCTCTAGAGGAAAAACGCCTCATGGCTGTCGCTGATTCACACGATACTGTGCGTCGCTTCCAAAACGAATCGCAACAAATTAAAAAATACGGGGGAGAACGATTGGCGTCGGAAATCATCGGCCCAATTGATACATTTCGTAAGGTGTTGGAAACATCGCCCGACGATCCCCAAATTAAAAACTATTTAATTGGTTTTGAAATGATCGTTAACCAAATCGATCAAGCATTGAATAATTCGGGTGTCCAAATTATTCAAACCAAGATTGGTGATGATTTTTCACCCATCTTGCACAACGCAATTGAAGAGGTCGCAACCGACAAAGTTGCACCCGGGAAAATTTGTGCCATTGTTTCGAATGGATACAAATTACACGACCGTGTCATTAAACATACAGTCGTAAAAGTAGCAAAAGCTTAATTTTAAATAAAGGAAGGTAGATAATTATGGCAAAAGAAATTATATTAGGAATTGACTTAGGAACAACTAACTCGGTTGTTTCTGTGATGGAAGGGGGACAACCCCGTGTCCTAGAAAACCCAGAAGGACAAAGAACAACTCCATCAGTTGTGGCCTTTAAAAATGGTGACATTATTGTGGGAGGGGCAGCTAAAAGACAAGCTGTAACAAACCCAAACACTGCAATCTCAATCAAGCGTGATATGGGAACAAGTAAAAAAGTAAACTTGGAAGGGAAAGATTACACTCCCGAACAAATCTCAGCTGAAATTTTACGTTATATGAAAAAATATGCTGAAGATAAATTGGGGCAAAAAGTGACAAAAGCAGTTGTCACTGTGCCCGCTTATTTTAATGATGCGCAACGTAAAGCAACAAAAGATGCTGGTAAAATCGCCGGACTTGATGTTGAACGAATTATCAACGAACCAACTGCTGCCGCATTAGCTTACGGAATTGATAAACAAGATAAAGAAATGAAAGTCTTAGTTTATGACTTGGGAGGAGGGACATTTGACGTTTCGATCCTGGAATTAGCAGAAGGAACTTACAATGTCCTTTCAACTAGTGGTGATAACCACCTTGGTGGGGATGACTTTGACCAAAAAGTAATGGACTGAATCGCAGAACAAATTAAAAAAGAATCAGGTATTGATTTAGCAAAAGATAAAATGGCCGTGCAACGTTTTAAAGACGAAGCCGAAAAAGCCAAAATCAACTTGTCATCACAAGTTGAAACAGAAATTAATTTACCATTTATCGCTATGAACGAAAATGGACCTGTTAACTTCTCAACTAAACTAAGCCGTAGTGAATTTGAAAAAATGACCAAAGACTTGGTGGAACGTACCAAACACCCAGTAGAAGATTCATTAAAAGAAGCAAAATTAAAAGCGTCTGAAATTGATCAAATCTTACTAGTTGGGGGTTCAACACGAATTCCGGCTGTGCAAGCAATGGTAAAATCAATTTTAGGAAAAGATCCCAACCGTACTATTAACCCGGATGAAGTTGTCGCAATGGGAGCTGCAATCCAAGGTGGGGTTTTAGCTGGTGATGTGACTGACGTTTTATTACTTGATGTTACACCGTTAACACTTGGAATTGAAACTTTGGGTGGTGTTATGACACCATTAATTCAAAGAAATACCACAATCCCAACTGAAAAATCTCAAGTCTTCTCAACAGCAGCGGACAATCAACCAGCCGTTGATATTAACATTCTCCAAGGAGAACGTCCAATGGCAGCGGACAACAAATCGCTTGGTCAATTCCAATTAAGTGGAATTAAACCAGCACCAAAAGGGGTTCCCCAAATCGAAGTTACTTTTAAAATTGACGTTAACGGAATTGTTTCAGTTACTGCCAAAGATAAAGCAACAAACGAAGAAAAAACCATTACAATTTCGAACTCAGGATCGTTAAGTGATGATGAAATCACACGCATGGTTAAAGAAGCAGAAGAAAATGCTGAAAGCGATGCCCAAAAACGTAAAAACATTGAGTTAAAAAACAAAGCCGAATCATACTTAAATATTATTGAGTCTTCGTTAGAAGAATCAAAAGACAAAATTTCGGACGAACAAAAAAAACAATCCGAAGAATTAGCAAAAGAAATTCGTGAATTAATTGCCAAAGAAGATTACTCTGCTTTAGAAAATAAAATGAACGAATTAGAACAAATGATGAAAATGGCAGCTGACATGGCGCAAGCCCAAGGAACAGAAGCTGCACCAGATGGTGACAAAAACACCGATAATAAAGACGATAAAAAAGATGAAGGAAAAGATAAATAATTATTTATCTTTTTTTCGTAGATAAAAGGAAGTGACAATATGGCAGATAATAAACGTGATTTGTACGAAGTGCTTGGTGTGTCAAAAACAGCAAGTAACGACGAAATCAAAAAAGCGTATCGTAAACTAGCAAAACAATATCATCCTGACATCAATAAAGAACCAGAAGCGGAAGCCAAATTTAAAGAAGCGACCGAAGCAGCCGATATTTTACTGGACGACCAAAAACGTCAAATGTACGATCAATACGGATTCGCCGGCATTGATGGTGCCAACGGCGCTGGTGGTTTTGGTGGTTTTGGGGGATTCTCGGATTTCTTCTCTGGTTTTGCCAACGGATCGCACGGGGACTTTTTCTCGGGCATCTTTGATGATCTCTTTGGTGGTTTTGGGGGCGGCAAAAAGCAATCTCGCCAACAACAAAACTTCGATATTATTGATGTGGAATTGTCACTGACTGACTTGATTAACGGGGTTAAACTGAAAAAAACAATTCCGTTAATTAAACAATGTCCGGACTGTAATGGGGTCGGAGCCAAAAATAAAAGTGATGTTGTCACTTGTGATGTCTGCAACGGACACGGCCAAGTGCTCCAACAACAAAATCTTGGTTTTGCGACCTTCCAAACCCAAGTTGTTTGTCCAAAATGTCATGGAAACGGGAAAGCAATTAAAAATCCCTGCCGCAAATGTGCTGGTGAAGGATTAGTGCAAGAAAAAGAAGCAATTGAAATTCCGATTCCGCGTGGGCTTGTTCCGGGACAACAAATTGTCGTTCATAACATTGGAAACTATGACAAAAAAGGCCGTCGTGGTGACATTTATGTTAACATTAAAGCTGATTTTGACGACGCTAACATCGAAATTTATCGTAACTATGATATTGATTGATTGGTCGACATCTCATATCTTGATGCCTTGTTGGGAAAAGAAGTTGAGTTTAATTTTGCGGGGGAACATTTTACCGCTCGCATTCCGAGTGGATCAAAAAATGCAGATCGAATCACTGTGAAAGGACGTGGTCTCTACAAAGGAGCCAACTCATCACACCGTGCTAATCTGCACTTAATTGTGAACATTGTTTTACCAAAAACACTGTCGCACGAAGAAAAAGAATTACTGCAAAAAGTGGCGGATGTTTCAAAATTTGACACCGACAATAAAATTAAATAAGACAACTTGAACCTCTTTACAACTGTAAAGAGGTTTTTTATTCCCGTTTTTCTTGGAAATCCTGGGTGCTTAAATGTATAATAATAATTGTCGGAGATGGGTGAAGTATATGGCAGATAAAATTAAAATTCTTGAAATTAAACGTGACAGCGAAGTCAAAAGCGACGCGACGGGGAAAAAGAATTTTCAACCGTTAGAAAATGTTTGATTTTCTGACGATGATGCACTAAATCCTTCAAGTTTCAACACTGACGAACTTGGTACCACAATTGATAATGTCGCCATTAAAGATGACGAAATTGCCATTGTGAAAAATGCCAACGCTAATTTTTTTCTTTCGCCGAATGGTAAGCGTGAGTTAAAAAAAATGGTCCAAAATGTTCCAGAATCAATTAATGTAATTGAAAATAACCAAGCTTCCAATTCGGAATTACCAAAAGAGATTATTGAACTGCGAAAAAGTGATTTTTTAAACCAACAACATTTAAAAAATCAAATTCTAGAAAAATTAAATATCAATCTCGATGAAGCGATGACAAAACAAATTAAACACACCGAAAATATCTCAGTTAAAAACGTGGTGGGTGATTTAAACAAAATGGCAAAAGATGTTTTAGCGGCCGATCAAACAAACGGCGCAACATCAAATGCCGCTTTTTCAGGTCGTGATGAATTTAAAACGTCCGAAATTAATGACAAAACTGCTGTCATTGTGCCGCAAAAACAAAAAAAAGTGGCCCAAAAGCAAGAACCAATGCCATATAATGACGATTATACAATGTCAAACACTGTAAATGATTTTGATAAACAAATTATTGATCCCAACACCGAAAAATTAAAAAGTGAAAGTTTTGTCGAAGACAATACAACAATTTTAGTTAACAATTTATTAAACGGGATGAATAAAGTAAACGAAAAAAGAAACAAAAATGCTGCGGGATACGATGAATTTGTGAATTGATTCAAAAGTTCGAACGAATCTAAGAAACTGCAAAAACTAGCGAAGAAAGAAAATAAAAAGTTGTTAAAAAAGAAAGGTGTTAAAGTTGAAAAATAAAAAAGTTATTGTTGGATTGAGCGGTGGGGTTGACTCTTCTGTCGCCGCGGCGCTTTTAATCGAACAAGGTTACACCGTTGAAGGGCTGTTCATGCGAAACTGAGACAGCGAAGTTAATAACGACGTCAAAGGAAACCAAAACAATCAAGATATTTGTCCGCAAGAAGTCGATTATCTTGATGCGAAAAAAGTTGCGACTAAATTAGGCATTAAATTACATCGTGTCGATTTTATTAAGGAATACTGAGATTACGTCTTTAGTCATTTTGTGGAAGAATACCAAAAAGGCCGAACTCCCAATCCTGATATCTTGTGTAACAAGTACATTAAGTTTGACCAATTTCTTAACTACGCGGTTGATAAACTGGGTGCTGATTATATCGCGATGGGGCATTATGCTGGTGTTCGTGAAAATGAAACAACACACGAATTTGAATTACTCCGTGGAAAAGATGTCAATAAGGACCAATCTTATTTCTTGTGCCAACTGTCACAAGCACAATTAGCAAAAACCATTTTTCCGTTGTATTCGTACACAAAACCAGAAATTCGGGCATTGGCACATAAATACGATTTAATCACAGCAGATAAAAAGGACTCAACCGGGATTTGCTTTATTGGGGAACGCCGTTTTACTGAGTTCTTGCAAAACTATATTGCAAACCAACCAGGTGATATCGTTGATATCAAAACCGGTCAAGTGGTCGGAAGCCATATCGGAGTCATGTATTACACCATCGGACAACGCAAAGGATTGAATCTAGGTGGAATGCAAGAACCATATTACGTTGCCAAAAAAGACATTGACCGTAAAATTCTGTATGTCTCAAGTACAAGCGATAATTCGTACTTGATGTCAAATGAGTGTGAAGTCAATGAATTGAATTTCAATGTCGCATTAGCAAATTACTTCGCTGATGCTGAAGCGTTTACTTGTACGGCAAAATTCCGTTATCGTCAAGAAGACATTCCGGTCGTGGTCAAAAAAGTCGGTCAAGATCGTATTTTACTAACTTATCAAGATTCCCGCGCCGTGACCGAAGGACAAGAAGCCGTGCTTTATCACGGGGAAATTTGTCTTGGCGGTGGCACAATTGACAGTGTCAATTGAAATAAAAGGGCAATCAATCATAATTAAACGATTTTTTTAATGAATAGATTCCAAAAATAGTTTAAAATATAGACGAAATGAGGTATTAAAAATGGGTGGAACAACCGGTATGATCGTAATGGGTCTAATTGTTGTTGTGGTGTTAGTATTTATTATTGTGTCATCAATAACAGGAAAAAAGGCTCGTAAAAAAGAACAAGAAAAACGTAAAAGAGTGGTTAAAGACGAAATCAAAGCCTATCTTGCGAAAGTGAAAAACCAAAAAAACATCTCTGTTGATTATGAAAAGGTTTTTGCTCGTAAAGGTCCAGAATATCGTTACCGCGACATTTTTGATGTCGTTGTCCGCATCTTGAGTCCCAAAGATGGTAGTGTTTTAGAAACAAAATCATTTGAAATCGAAGGGATTACAACTAAAGTTAGCAAAAAAGAATATAAAACTGACTGAATTGTTAATAAAGAAACCGATTTAGACGAAACACAAAAAAATATTGCAATTGCTGAGAAAAAAATTAAACTTTCGAAAGCAGAACAAAAAGAAATCAAACAACGTAACCGTGAAATCGTCCGTGATCAAAAAGTTCAAGATCAAACTAAATACGAAGCGCAACGAAAAGAAGCGAAAGAATTTAAAAAAGATAAAAGTACTTTGAAAATGCACGAGAAAAAATTGGAAGCAAATCATAAAGCAACGAAATTCATCCCTGGACGTAATAAATAATTACGTCCTTTTTTATTTGGTATACTTTTAACGGAGGTCGAAAAAATGTTAAAAAACTTTATTTCCAAAGAAGTCTTTAAGATGTACTTAAATGACTGTCAAAAATTTGCCTTAGCGTCAGCTAATCTCGAATTACTAAAAGAAACAATTCGTCTGTTCCAAGCTAAAGAAGTGGCGTTTGTCGGAACTAATCCGTTGGAAACAGAAATGAATTTGTCAGAAGAAGACGAGGATGAAAAAGGAACAGCGCCCATTAATCCGGTTAAATCCTTTATTAATTACTTAAAACAATTTGATGACGAAGAATCACAAAAGAAATTAGAACTCTTACAGGCAATGGATGATGATGACGATGATTTTGAAACCGATGCTCCAACTGCCAACAGTATTAAGGACGGTCTTTTATTTGGACAAGCCGTTCGGGAATATTTCACTGAGCAAAATGAACAATTTAATTTAGCCGATGGGACAAATCGCAAATGTCGCGACTTTAATGGCTTAGCTTTTCGTGCTTCCCAAGAGGAAACTGATATTGCTGTGCTCGAAAAAGATCACCGTTACCTATTCGAAGCGGCTTTTATGTGCGATGGAAAACTAAAAATTCGTCCTGACGTTTTACAACTGAACGGGAAATTACACGTCACCATTTATGAAGCAAAAGCTTCAACCTATGGTGAGAAAAAAACCATTAAAAAGGAACACTATCTTGACCTTTTCTACCAAATTTATGTTTTAACTAGACTGGGTTATATTGTTGATGACGCTTATCTTGTTTATATTGATCGTAATTATATTCGTACCGAAGATAAAACGATTGATTTTTGAAACAAGGCGGACTTCTACAAGGAAATGGTTAAGGAAAAAAGTTTTAACTATGATTTTAAAACTGACGTTGAACCGGTGTTGCAACGAATTGCGGAACGAGGACCGGAAGTCACAATGGAACCTTGTGATGTTGATTACGGAAAATTAATTTACAAATTCAACATTGTCCATAATGAAAAAACAATTAATGAATATGCGCACGATTGAATTAATGATGGAACAATTGAAAAAACCCTAAAAAAAATTGACAGTGAAATCACTCGTTATGTCACCGCTGTACGAAATCAAGAAGATGATTTCAAGAAATTCTTAACTAGTCATATCTGTTGTAAAATTGCACCACCAAGCAAAAGAAAAAAAGAAAGCACAGAAATTGTGATTAAAAGCAACTCGTGCAAATATGTTTTCCCATGATTTGATGAGAAACGACCAAACGTTTTATACTTTCTACCACCATCAAAAGCGAAAGAATTCATGCTGAAGTACCAAGTCTTTTACTTGGATGAGTTTGATTTTGAAAATTTAGAAAAATATACCAACAAAAAAGGACTCTTTTATTTTGGGAATCTGCAAGTCTTCCGCGATAAATGCCGTTTATTTTCGGCTATTGTTAATCACGAACAAATTGAAGACAAGGATTTAATGTTTGCCGGCATGGATGTTTTTGAACACATTTTGCAAGACTACACGTATCCGATATACATGTACGATTTTGAAACGTCATCGTGATCAATCCCACCCTTTGAATATGGTGTGTCGTACGATCAAATTCCGTTTCAGTATTCGATTCACGTCCTTGATAAAGAGGACGACCTCTTTAATGGCGAATATTACCGTGAGGGACAACACTTTCAATTTCTAGCCCAAGAAGCCAAAGACCCACGCCAACAATTTATTTTTAACTTTGTTCGCGATGCCTTTGCACATGGTCCGGGAGTTTATGTGTCTTACAACAAAGCGTTTGAAATTGGAGTTTTACGAAAAATCGCCGCAATCTATCCGCTGTATGAAAAACCATTGATGTATATTTGTGAGCATACAATTGATATGATTGATTTCTTTAAATTAAAAGGGATTATTCCAATTTATCACCCTCAATTTAAACGTAGTTATTCGATTAAATACACGCAACCAGCGTTGTATCCGGATTTACAATACACCGATTTACTAATCAACAAAGGGGACAAAGCATCATACATGTTCCGTGATTTTGTGGAAAATCAAAAGGTGAAAGTCTGAAACGAAGTTCATTATCCGAATATGATTGCTTATTGTAATCGGGATACCGAAGCAATGGTCGTTTTATTCAAAAGAATTATAGAAATTTATCATGCCAACAAGGAGGTGCAAAATGAAGTTTAAAGTTATTTTCTGTGGAACACCAGATATTTCGGCTGGGATTTTAACCGCCCTCTTGGCAATGGAAACAATTGAAGTTGTGGCGGTAATTTCACAACCAGATCGACCGGTCGGACGAAAAAAAGAATTAAAACCGACACCAGTCAAAGTGGTGGCGACAGAACACAATTTACCAGTGTTACAACCAGAAAAAATTGGCCAAGCTGTTGAGGAAATTAAAGCTTACGGAGCACAATTCTTAGTTACTTGTGCGTACGGACAAATCATTCCAGAACGTGTTTTAAACCTCTTTACGAATTGCGTTAATGTGCATGCGAGTTTACTACCCAAATATCGTGGTGGTTCACCAATTCAGTACGCCATTTTAAATGGCGAAAAGGAAACAGGAATCTCGCTAATGAAAATGGTGAAAGCGATGGATGCTGGTGAAGTTTACGTTCAAAATAAAATTGGCATTGCTGACGACGACAATAGCGGAACGCTGTTTTTAAAAATGGAAGAATTAGGAAAAACAATGATTACTAAATATCTACCCGATATCTTAGCGCAAAAAATACCAGGAACAGCACAAGACGAAACTGGTGTCACTTTTGCTTACAATATTGTCGGTGATGGTGAAGAAATCAAATGATCAAAAACCGCGCCAGAAATTCATAATTTTGTCCGCGCGCTGACACCAAAACCAATTCCGTTTACAACTTTAAACGGTGAACGCTGAAAAGTAGGCAAAACTCGTCTCCTTCGGGAAAGCGAAGTCTTTCCAATGATTTTAAAAACTTTCAACTGCGGTGAAGTTGTTAAAATGGATAAAGAAGGTTTTTGAATTTATACCAGGGCTGGACTAATTAAAATTTTGGAAATCCAACGCCCGGGAAAAACAATGGTGAGTGCCGGAACCTTTTATAACCAAAATTTAATTAATATCGGGACAACTTTTGGAAATGAACCACCAAACATTTTCCCAATAAATGATAGTAATAAGC
>JALAGN010000044.1 GCA_022712415.1 Spiroplasma sp.
GTCTTGTTCCGACAACACAATATAAATTTTCAAAATATAAAAATCATATTATGGATATTATCATTGAATCTAAAGTGGCAATTTTCTTTATGGACGAAAAACAACAAGTCGAATACAAAGGAATTGGAACAACAAGTAATATTATTGACGCTGCAATTAAATTAGGGGTGAAACCAGAATTTATTTATAACGATGACGAGTTGCATAGCCAATTCAGAGCAATGGGATCAAATAATTATATGGACTTTGTTGATGACTTCTTATACAATCAAGAATTTGTCAAAATGGTTGAGTTTTTAAAATCTTATGAATTCAAAGTTTTTGATTCGGCTAGCGCGATGCAAGAAGAATTAAAATTGAAACAAAATTCCCGAATTGTTGCTGGATATTGTTGGGATTGAAAAACTAAAAAAATGAGCAAAGAGGTTCAAGATCAATACGATATTGAAATTGATGATTTCAAAATTCGTTGAAATTTTGATAATGGTAAACAAGATTGATTAATTCAAAAGGATAGTTTTGACTATGCAGGATGCATTCACACAACGCAAGGCTTAGAAATGGATTATTGTGGAGTGATAATTGGCGATGATCTCTTTTTTGATGGGACCAATGTTCAAACCGATTATACGAAACGAGCTAAAACAGATAAAAGTCTTAATGGTTGCAAAACCGAATTAAAAAATTGTAATAACGATGCTGAAAAGGAAACAATTCTGAACCGTTTGGATAAATTAATTCGGAACACATATCGTGTTTTATTAACTCGTGGAATTAAAGGGACATATGTGTATGCGACCGATCCAAAACTCCGCAATTATTTGCGCCGTTTGTTAGAGCAATAATCGTTTCATATAATCATTAAATCATATATAATTAAATTAATATTTCGAGGTGAAGTAAATGGCTAAATTTGATTTTTTTGACGACGAATTAACGGATTCAAGTTTTGAAAAGTTTGATTATATCGAATGTCGTGACATTGATATTCTAGTTGAAGAACTACAAAAATACATTCGTAGTGAAAACTTAATTCAAGATATCATTGAAGCGTACCGTTTTGCTGAAGAAAAACACCGCGAACAAAAAAGAAAAAATGGCGACCCTTTTATTATCCACCCGCTAAGTGCGGCTTATTATTTGGCCCAATGAAGAATGGGGCCGAAAACCATTATTGCTGGATTACTGCATGACGTTGTTGAAGATACACCAGTAACTTACATTGAAATTGAAAACCTTTTTGGTGAAGAAGTTGCTAATATGGTTGAAGCTGTGACCAAAGCTTCTTACTTTACCGTTGAAAACCGTCAACAAATGAAAGCGGTTTACTTACGTAAATTATTTATGAGCATGGTTAAAGATGTGCGAGTGATTATTATTAAACTGGCAGACCGTATGCATAATATGCTAACCCTAAAATACATGCGTCCGGACAAACAAAAAATTATCGCACAAGAAACACTTGATATTTACGCCTCGATTGCGGAACGCATTGGGATGCGGACTGTTAAAAACTTGCTTGAAGATTACTCGTTTAAATATTTAGATCCAGAAGAATACGCTTACGTGGCTGGATTAGTGGAAGAATCGCGTGATGAACGGGAAACTAGATTAAACGAAATTATTGAAAACATTCAGGAATCAGTTAAATTTAACCATTTCTTATTGGATGTGAAAATTTTTGGCCGTTCCAAAGCAATTTATTCGATCTATCGAAAAATGGTTTACTTTGGGAAAAACTTTAATGATATTAACGACTTGTTAGCGATTCGAATTATTTGTAATACTGCTGATGAATGTTATTCGATTCTGGGTTGAATTCATGGGATGTACATTCCGTTAACAGGAAAATTTAAAGATTACATTGCAACACCAAAAAACAACTTATACCAATCGTTGCATACAATTGTTTCATCAAAAAATGGGACAATTTTTGAAGTCCAAATTCGAACTTCGGAAATGGATGAAATCGCGGAACGCGGGATTGCGGCGCACTGAAAATATAAAGAGGGAATTGAAACAAACGGGAGTCAACTACAAAAAGATATCGAACAACGAATCGATATTTTCTCACAATTGACTAACTTAGAAAAACTACGTGGTGAAAGTGGCGATGATACCGCTGATGAAAGTTCAATTGTTGACGCCGCTTTAAGCAACGATGGTGACATTACCATTAATTCCTTGCTTGGTGAAAGTGCCGCTGAAACTGCTCCAGCACCAGAAAAAAAAGAAGCTGGGTCACTACTATCGTCAGATGATATTAAAACGGAACTAAATAATCCCTCACTTTACATCATGACACCAGACTCAAGTATTGTGATTATGCCATTCCGTTCTACTGTTTTAGACTTTGCTTATAAAATTCACAGTGACATCGGAAATAAAGTCATTGGGGCGAAAGTTAATGGGGTTTTTACCTCAATTAATACCGCTTTAAACTCGGGCGATCTTGTCGAAGTGTTAACAGCAGAAGATGCGCACCCAACTAAAAAATGATTAAAATATGCCAAAACACCATTGGCAATTAAAGAAATTAAAAAATACCTCCAACAACAAGAGACAATGGAAGTTAAAAATAATGAACTATCCATGTCAAAACAAATTCGAAATGTCAAAAAAGAAATTGACCAATATATTATGGACCACAATTTAAAATGAAATTTAAACAGTGTGGAAGAGATGGAGAAAAAAGTTCGTATTCTTGACTACCAATCAATTGATGAATTCTTAAAAGCCGTTGTTGAAGGGGCCTTTACTATTAATGAAGCTGTTGATTTAGTTTATGTGAATAAAACTGATATCTCAAAAACATCAGAAAACATCTCGGATTTACGAGCTCGTCGCTTCTATTCAGCCGATGGGAGAAAAGATGTTATTGTTAATAATATGTCGTCAGCTGATTATTCGTTCGCAAAATGTTGTTATCCATTACCAAAAGAGGATATTACAGCCGTCGTTGAGAAAAATAACCTTGTCATTCATCGAAAAGAATGTTCTGTCATTTTAAACGCGAAAAACAAGGATTTCATTGACGTTAAATGAAATGCGAAACCAGAAGCACGTCGTTACCTTTACAATTCAAAACTACGCATTACCGGTGAACAATCATCAAACATTGTGTACCGTGTCCTTGGGGTCTTTGCTTCTTTAAATGTGCAAATTGATCAAATCAAAGCCGCAGCAAAGGATGACGATATTACGTTTAAATGCTCGATTATGGCGATGCCAAGCGACCTTATGCAACTAAAACAGTTAATTAGTGCCATTCAAACATTGCCGGGCATCACGCAAGTCAAACGGATTGTCACACCATCAGGGTATGAAGATGTGGCAGAAATGGATGAAAACGACTAATAAAACACTTGTACGAGTGCAATCCTCACAGCCACATTGTTGAAGGATACAATTTTTAACCATATTTGTGGTATAATTACTTCGTAAATATCTATTTAATTTATCAGAAAGGGATTTTGGCAAAATGAAAAAAGAAATGATTTATATGCCAATGAAGGAGTTTATTTTAGCTAATTTAGACTTCAACATTGCAACCAACAGAAAAGATTCAGAATATGATTTTAACTTTACAAGATGAAAAACTTTAATTTTCTCATCACAAAAATTAAAATTCGTTCTAAAATACACACAATCAGTTTTACAATGACTTTCAAAAGTTGTGGACGTAACAAACTTTAATATTTCGATTGATACAACAACAGTTGACCGTTTCAATCTATCAATTTACGAGTTTGATACTCACGTTTTTAACTGTACATTGTTTACTAACTTCTATTTAATTCCCGAAGGTGACTGATCAAAAAAAATCTTTGAAATGCATTATTCAAAATTCGATATTCAAAACAGTGAACCAAAAACTTCTGAATTAACAGCCTTTTGAAAAGGGGAAGAAGGATTCGAAAAATTTGTTAACATGTTATATGGAATCATTAAAGAACCATACAAATTCGAAAAATTATTCCCAATTCAATGACAAATTGATTTCAAAGATAAAAAATTATCATCATCACAAATTCGTATGCAAATTGCTTCGATTAATCAAACAGGAGTTCGTCCTGAAGATCCTTATTTAACCGTTGAACAAGCAATGAAAATCGAACAAGGAGTTTCACCTGAAGCTGTTGCTCGTGAACAAATTGCTCACTCACAAGCACAAGAAGTGATTAACCCAATTTGAGATGAATCAATCGAACAAGAAAACGCGTACAGCGATTTATCATATGCGATGAAAAAAATCCGTGGAATTGAAAATCCGAACGGAACTAAAAAACGTCGTCGTTAGTAATTTAATGGACTTACCCGCTTAACTATAAGTGGGTAAGTTTTTTTTCTGAAAAAGTTGTATAATAAATTTGCAAATTCTAATTTTTAATTAGAGAAAGTACTTAAAAATAGCAAGGAGTAATCATGAATAAATTTAGTGTTAACAATTTAGCAGTCAAGTTTCAAGATAAAGAAGTCCTAAAACAAATTTCGTTTGAGCTAAAACCGGGTAACATTTATGGTTTACTTGGTTTAAACGGAGCAGGGAAAACCACAATCATTCGCAGTATTTTTAACGAAATTACTCAGTATGATGGTGAAATTAAGATTGATGGCAAAACCATTACACAACACGACTACGCGAAAATGTATTACTTTGCTGAAAACAATTCACTACCAAAGACGTTAACAATTTATGAATACTTAAAATTGGAATCCACATTGCGTAGTATTCCACGCGATCACTTCAAAACTAAAATCGCTGAATTTGAAAAAACGATGCCTAACATTAACTTCAAAAAGAAAAAAATTAAATCCCTTTCATCAGGACAACAAAAATTAGTTTCCTTATTATGCACAATGCTAATTGATTGTGAATTGATTTTCTTTGATGAACCAACAGCTAATTTAGATTTTGAAAATAAAAAATTTGTGCTTGATTACATTAAGAAGCAACAAAACCAAAACAAAATTATTGTAATGGTGACACATCTAGTTGATGAAGTGCAAACAATTTTAAATAACGTCTTAATTTTAGATGAGGGAGTTATTAAATGTGCAACGGCAGTTAAGCCGGGCGACAACGTGAAAGAGATATTTGAAAAAAATGTCACATTTAAAAATGAAGAGTTCGGGAGTTTAGGACTATAGGAGGTATATGATGTTAATCAAAACTTATTTTGAGAGTTTCAAACGAATTGGTAAACATTTACCTTCGATTATTACTGCTGCGCTTTTCTTTGCCATTCAAATAATTCTTGGCATTATTGATATTGCTGTGATTGAAAAAAACGAAACAGTTTTTGTCATGTCAATCTTATTTGCGCTTGAAACTTTTGTCTTAGCGCTTTTTGTGTTAGTCTTCTTTACATTAATCACAATGAAATTTTTCATTATGACATTAAGGATGGATTGTATCGCATTGAATTAAATAATGGAATCAATAAAAAGACTGCATTCTTTTCGCGAATCGGAGTTGTCATGACTTATAGCTTATTATTTTTTGCCGTCGCCTTTGTCATTGCTGGAATTTTCTATGGAGCAAATCATCGTATCCTGAAAGTGGTAGCCTTTCAATTCTTAATTCAACCAATTTTATTTACGTGAATTTTTGCTTACATTGCATTTTCGGTTGTGCTCTTTTTAATTATGGTCTTTGATGGAAGAATGGCTGGAACAATTGCGGCGATTATTTTAACAATCATAATTATGGTAAGTGCTTTTGGAGGATCAATTGTCAAACCGGCAGTTGATGAAAATGGTAATATTGGCGATGTCTCGAGTAACAAACTTGATGCTAATAATTACTTTCATAATGTTTACGTTACTTCTGAAGTTTTAAAATTTAAGGACCAATATGATCAGGACGCAAAAATTACGAATTTCATTGCTGCAACAGATGACGCTAATAATTATACAAAAGCGGATGCCGATCGATTCTATCAGGATGTGTTCCCAGAATTGGCAACTTACATGACTGAAATTAGTCAACAGTTTAGTGACACAATTATGAACCAACCTTTGACAACTGACAGTATTGAACCAATTTATGATGCTTTAACTGCACCATTTATGAATTCGAAGATTGCAATTCTAAAAACAATTGGCAGTTATTTACAGTATCATACGTATTATGCAATGTATGATTTTGACTTTAATGAGAACCGCGTTGCAATTGATCCAACAACAAGCGGGATTTCAATTCGCGATTTTGTCTATATTTATGTTTGTTCTAACGTTTGTTACTTAGTTAACGAAGCAAATGAATCTAGTCTTACTACTTACGAATATGGTAAATACAATGATTTGAAAAGCAAAATCGTGATGAATACAGCATTGAATCCGCTTGCACATTTATCACAAATGTTCTTTGGATATAATTACATTGAACCAAAAGTTGGTCAAATTTTGACCAGCAAAGGAGCACCATTTAGTTCGCCGATAACAATAGTTGGTGAATTTGCAGGTGTACAAGAAGGCGAAGCGTATACCGTCACTTTTACAAGTGTCAATGCCAAACAAGCATATCCAATCCAAGTTAATATTTGCTTGTGATTTGTCGTCTTGGTCGCAATTGATTGTGTCCTTTATTTCCGATTCAAAAAGAAAAACTAAATATTCCGCATCCATAACGATTATTTGTTATGGATTTTTGTTATTTAGTATAAAATTATTATGTTGAGGTGAAAAAATGATTACAAAACCACGAGGAACCGTTGACATTTACGATAAAAAAATGCGGGAATATGTCGCACTCAAAATGATTATTCGTAACATCATGGATTTATATAATTACGATGAAATTGAAACACCGATTTTTGAAAGTAATGATTTATTTTCGCGTGCGGTCGGAACTGAAACTGACATTGTCGCAAAAGAAATGTTTGTGTTTGAAGACAAGAAAGGGCGTAAGATGGCATTACGTCCCGAAGGAACAGCGCCCACTGTCCGTATGGTCTTAGAAAATAAATTATACACACCAGATAATTTACCATTGAAAATGTTTTACTTGGGACAAATGTTTCGTTATGAACGTCCCCAAAATGGTCGACAAAGACAATTTAACCAATTAGGAGTTGAAGTCTTTGGGACTGATAATTATTTAACTGATGTAGAAGTGATTTCGTTAGCGGTTGCTATCTTAAAACAAATTGGGATTGATGAAGTGGCATGTCACATTAACTACTTAGTTTCTGGTCCAGAACGTGAAAAATACATTACTAACTTAAAAAAAGAATTACAAGCATTGACACTGTGTGATGATTGCCAAAAACGACTAACCAACAATCCACTACGAGTCCTTGACTGTAAAGTTGATGCGGACAAATTTGGCAAAATTACCCATATGCAAGATTTTCTGACACCAGAAAATGATGCTAAATTTAAACACATTATTAAATCACTAGAACAAATTGGAATCAAATGTGTGATTGATCCGTTGCTAGTCCGTGGTCTTGATTATTACACTGGTGTTGTTTTTGAAATTAAAGCCAAAGATAATGCCATCGGAGCCCAATCAACAATTCTTGGTGGTGGAAGATACAACAAACTAGTGGAAGAATTAGGCGGAGTTGCCTTACCAGCAATTGGTTTTGGTGTTGGTTTAGAACGTGTGCTGCTAACTTTGGAAGCAAACAATATTTCACTAACAAACCCGAAAACGGTCGACGCCTTTATTTTAACCATTGGTGATAAAACAAAAAACTCAGCGACGCTAGTCAGTTCCATTTTAAGAGCTGCCGGAATTAGTTGCGAGATTAATCATTTAGATAAAAATATTAAGTCGGCTTTTAAAGTTGCCGAACGAATTAATGCCAAAAACATTCTTTTGATTGGGGAAGAAGAACTAAAAAATAATGTTATTACCATTAAAAACCAAGTAACAAAAATCGAAGAAAAAATTGCTTTTGATAAACTGTTAGATTATTTTAACGCAGAGCAATAGGAGGACAAGATGAAAAGAACACATACATGCGGGCAACTGCAAATTGCCAATGTCGGACAAGAAGTTGTTTTACAAGGATGAGTAAATAAAATTCGTAAAATGGGAGCGTTAACTTTTGTTGACTTAAGAGACCGTTACGGAATTACCCAACTAGTTTTAAGTGACGCAGTTCAAAATGAAGACATTAAACCAGAATACGTCATTGAAATTACCGGAAAAGTCATTGAGAGAAAATCCAAAAACGCTAATATCGCGACAGGAGCGATTGAAATTGAAGTCCAACATTTGACTGTTATTAACAAAGCGGATTTAACTCCCTTTGAAATTAAAGACGATATTACAGCCCAAGAAGATACACGACTAAAATATCGTTATCTTGATTTACGTCGTCCTGTGATGCAAAATAACCTGATTACCAGAAGTAAAGTTAATAACATTATGCGAAACTATTTCAATGATCACGATTTTATTGAAATTGAAACACCAGTTTTTGCCAAAAGTACACCCGAAGGAGCACGGGACTTTTTGGTACCGTCACGTTTAAATGAAAATAAATTTTATGCATTGCCCCAAAGTCCACAATTGTTCAAACAATTATTTATGATTGCCGGGTTAGATCGTTATTTCCAAATTGTAAAATGTTTTCGTGATGAAGACTTAAGAATTGACCGTCAACCAGAATTTACCCAACTTGACCTCGAAATGTCTTTTGCGACTCAAGAAGATGTCATTGAAATGATTGAAGGTCTCATGGCACAAATTCTAAAAAAAATCAAAGGAATTGATTTGGCTTTACCACTACAACGTATTGATTACACGAAAGCCATTGAAATGTACGGAAGTGATAAACCAGATTTACGCTTTGAGTTAGTGATTCAAACATTGAACGAACAATTTAAGCAAACTGAAATTCCGTTCTTTAAAACTGCCATCGATAACGGGGATGCTGTCCGCGGAATATTTGTTCCTAAAGTTTTAACTAAAAAAGATTTAGAAGCTTTAACTGAAACAGCAAAACAAAACCGTGTCAATATTTTGGCTTTTGCTAAATGAAGCCAAAACGAATGAAGTGGTTCAATTGCATCAAAACTAAATGATGCCGAAAAAGCAACGTTATTAAAAACATTTGCTGTTAAAGCAGAAGGAACTTTCTTATTTGTCGCTGATAAATACGCTCTCGCATCACAAGCAATGGGAGCAATTCGAAATCACGCTGCAAAACTAGCTGACTTAATTGATGAACAACAATTTAAATTGTTATGAGTTGTTAAGTTCCCGCTATTTGAATGAAGTGAAGAAGAAGAACGCTTTGTCGCTGCTCACCACCCATTCACAATGCCAACAAGTGATTGTTTAGCATCATTTGACACGGATAAAGCCAGTGCCTTTGCAAATGCTTACGATATTGTGATGAATGGATTTGAAATCGGCGGTGGTTCACAACGAATTACTGATCCCGAAATTCAAGAACGCATGTTTCAAGCAGTTGAAATGCCACAAGATGTCATTGAACGTAATTTTGGATGATTTATCAAAGCGTACAATTATGGAGCACCATATCATTCGGGTTGTGCCTTAGGAATTGACCGTATTTGTATGCTTTTAAGCCATGCGGAAAATATTCGTGAGGTTATTGCCTTTCCGAAAAACTCATCGGGTGTTGACCCAATGTCAAATGCACCGGATTTTGTTGATGCAAAACAGTTAGCTGAGCTTAATATTCAACATAAAAAATAGTTTTGTGTTAGATGGTTCTTATTTTTGATAAAATTAAGTAAGAGCATAAGAAAAGGGGAAATTATATATGAAAAGCAATCAAGAGTTATTAAATATCACAGGAATGTTTTTAAAACATGACATTGGATTAGAATTCTTTGCACCAGGATTTGTCAACGCCACTGCGGCCGAAAAGGATTTAGTTCCATGATTGGGGATGCAAAACTTAAATCGTTGTGTTTATATGGCAATTACTTTTTACTTTTTCTTCTACAGTGAAATGTTAGCGGATGTAACCATTGGATTTAACGCAAAAAAAACAGAAGCAATTATTGTGGAATTAAAAGATGACTTTTTAGAAATCATCTCAGAAGCAAGACAAGGAACATTGGCTGCGAAAATTACACCAGTCGCAACAACAAAAGCACTATTAATTAAAGATTTATTTGAATTTGCTTCAACTAAAACAGCAAAATTTAACGAGATTTATGAAAATGATCCAAACATTAAAATGCTAGCCAAAAACGATGGAACAATTTCACAACCTTTAATTATGACTGATAAAGAAGTTTATGATTACTATGCTAAAAACGTGAAAGTTATTTTTAACCGATAATATGTAAGACACAGCGATGTGTCTTTTTTTTGATAAAAATTATCAAAAAAAAATCCAACCGGGTAGGATGGATTAATAGACTTTCTTAATGAAATTTGAAGCGTAGTACGAAAACGAACTAGCAACTGCTGTGAATTCAATTGATTCCATTGTCGTCAAGATAAATTGGTTTTCTGTGATTTTCTTTTTCTTCAGTAACCGACGGCAATACACTAAAATTTTTGTGATGTAAACTTCAAAGGAATTAATGCGATCGTCAAACAAAATGGCATCGTTAAAGACAATGTCTAAATACTCATCGTTCGGAATTAGACTTTTAATTTTAGTCGTATAACTTTGTCATCATTTTCACAACGTTTTATTGGCATCCTGAATTAAATAGGCGTGTTTATTGTCGATGTTGTCGTGTTCCATGGCGCGATAATAGTCTGCAATCATTTTAATCGAATTGGTAATTCCGATTAGTACACAATAGTTTTCGACAAAATTCCGAAATTTTCGCACAAAAGATAAGTTAGTCGCAATCATTTCGTACTTTTGCATAATGTAGTTTTTGTATTCTGCTAGTTTTTTTGTGAAATAAGGTAATTGACTGTTTGAATTAACAGGAGTTAATTCAAAATGAGTATAATCGCCTCGGAATTTATGTGTTCATGCTGTTGCTTTGTTGACGTACCGATTCATTTCTTTTGCTCAGTACGGATTAACGTAAGCTAAGTAGTCAACGTCGGCATCAGTTAATGTTGGTACAATTAAATTATTTATCATTTCAATCACCTTTTGTAATTATAGTATAATACAAGAGATTGGAGACAAAAAAATGAACAAGAAATATGACTTTAACGAAATTGATGCCGAAAAAATCCTTACCATTCTTTACCCAACGGTATCAGCCATTGAATTTAACTTAATTGATTTAATTGAGGCAATGGATGAAGTGGGGGCGGATTCGAAACGAGTTGCTGACATTGCCAAAATGTTAGAAGAAATCTCGTTCTTGGATGAAATTGAAAATGTACAAGAACACTGAAAAGAAATTCGCGCAACTTTCTTCACTGATATTATGAATGTCCAAATTAAAGAGGAGATGGGAAACCCATACTTTGCTTTTATGCAATATTTCCAAGTGGATGAATTGTTCCGCATTTTTGATGACTACGTTTTAGAATCAGGAAAACGGATCTATGTTGATAAAAAAGAAATTTTAACATACGAAGAATTTAAAAAATCTCTAATCAAACGTGCCTTTGATGTCGCTAACGAAGCGAGTGAATTATTTAATCAAGATGACGCTTTAAATATTTTTGATCGTCAATGAAACAAAGTTTTAGATCCGAAAGAAATCGGGGAAAAAGAGGATGAAATCTTTGATTTCATTTTAGCGTTTGAGGAATATAACAGCGCTTCTAAAATTGAAAACGAACGTTTTTGAGGAGATAAAATCGTGAAATTAGCTTATGAGTTAATTAACCGAACTTTAGCAATCGTGTCGTTCAACTCGTTCTTGGATGAATATAATTTTCAAGACGAATTAGTGGAGGAATAAAAAATGTCAAATGAATTAACGGAAGCAACGCAAGAATTGCACGACCAATTTGTGCAGTTAACACCAGAATACACAACTCGTGCCATTAGTGAAATAGAGAAGCCGTATGTGATACAACTAATTAATAGTTCCCATTACTGCACTGGTTTGATTTTAAAAAAACAAACTTATTTAAAAATGGCGTTTATGTCGTTGCCATTTGGAAAATTCGTCAAAGAAATGCGTGATTGCAACATCGATTTAGATTTTCTAACTTATTTAGCAACGTTAAAAACACTCAATATCGCCGACAGCCGCATTACCGGACTGGAATAAGGCAACGGAAAACGCAAAATAATGCGTTTTTTTTGGTATAATATAAGGGATTTTCGTGAATGGAAGTGGAATAAATGTACGTTAAAAAAATTGTAGCTAAAAACTTTATTGTTCCTGGTGTGCAAAAATTTGAGTTTGATCACTTAGGGGGACTAGTTAATGGTGCTTTCTTTAATCTCGATGTAATTGAAAAAATTAATCAAGTATTAGCTGGTGACTGAGTTAATTCAACAATGAGTTTTGAAAAATATTATCCAAAATTCTCTTACCCGGCACCTGATATGTCGATGGAACTTGATGCTTTAATTCAATTCAATGATTTTGAAAGAGATGAATTGAATAAAATTCTCAAAAGTAATGGTTTTACAACAACTGAATTACCAGAGTGATATTTAACAATTAAATGTTTTTATCCTTATATTTTTCCGGTTGTAACCATGGCGCCAGCCAAAGATGACGGTTCAAGAGATAAAAATAAATTAATCGGTGTGGGAAATCACTATGAAAAATTTGTGCGAACTAACGCAACAAAGAGAGATATCTTATCAGTTTCAGGATTTTACACAGTTTCAAAATTTAGAGAAGAATACTATAAATACAAATTAATGGATATGGATCCAGAAGTAAAAGATTTACATAATGAATACCTAAAACTATTAAAGTCAGTTTTCCGTTATGATGAACAATTCATTAAACGAATTGGTAAAATCTTTTATGCCATTGATGATGGGGACATTATTAATTACGGTGACCAACACGAATTCTTTAACCGTAATCCTGAAATTGCTGCATGATACGATTCAATCGAGATTCTAAGACGCTCGCCGGAAATTAAAAATGATTTTTCAAAACTACTATGAGAACATTTCTATTCAAATCTCCAAATCAATTACACTGTCAAATCTTCAAACGAAGTAATTGACATTAAAAAAATCTTACTTGATTCAAATTGTCTGCGTCCGTTGGATTACAGAACAATTGCCAAACTAATCAAATTTAAATTATCAGACGAACCGTTGGAAGTGTTTGACGTTTCTAAAAAATCAAACCTAGAAGTGCAAGATGTTAAATTTAAAGTTGAAGAAGGTTTGAACCTTGATGAAGATACTGTTAACATTTTAAATCAATTCGATGACTTAACTGTTCGTCACGAAGAGATCACTGAAATTGTTGAAGCTGAGGCGCGTAAACTTTCAAGAAAAGAAATGAAAGAAGCGAAAAAAGCCAACAAAAATGTTGCTAAGTCAGCTCAAGAATTGGAAGACGAAAGAAAAGCAGCAGAAGAACAAAAAGCTTTACAAGAAGAGGCTAAAGTGAAACGAATTCAAGAACGCGAATTATTACGTCGTGAAAAAGAATTACGTCGCAATCCAAAAATCGTTGTGATTGATTCAGAACATATTACAAGTGAATTAATTAAATGAGACTAAAACAAATGCACCTTCTTATTGGGTGTATTTTATTTTATAATACAAATATGGAGTGGTAGATATGGCTAAAAAAGATGATGAATTAGTTTTACTAATTGACCGAAATGAATTAGAAAAAAAAGCGCGTCGCGATAATAAATTAAATGATAGTGATGCGCAAAATTTTATTGACTCAATTATGACAAATTATTTTTTAGATAATGATAATATTAATTTTCTTGAGAGCAAAGGAATTGCATACTTTACATTTAAAGATAGTGAACAATGTTTTTGTATCAGCGGAAAAAAATATGGTGAGTGTTGCAAACTTAAATTAGTAACCGACAAAGATGAAACATATGTGCCGTACATCAAATCATTGATGAACGAAAATGATTATGCTAACTATGTTGCACGGATGAATAA
>JALAGN010000045.1 GCA_022712415.1 Spiroplasma sp.
ACCATAAATCTTCCAAAAAAATTTGCTCTTACTTTTAAATCACTTTCATTTTTCATTTTCACTTTTTCCTTTTTTTATTCTACCGCATTTTTGACAAAATCAAAAATTTTTTATGGTTCTTAAGAAAAAAACCGTTAAAACGGCGTTAACGGTTGGTCTTATTTCATATCAAAATCAAATGGGGCTGCCAAATTGTTCAAAGTGTACATTACTTTTAAGTCATTTTGAATTTTTTTAATGACTTTATCGATAAAACTACGGTATGAAAAACAAAATGTCACGAAATTATTTAAAGCATAATTCGCTTCACTGACAGAACTTCTTTCATCAGTTATGACAACAGCTTTTTCATACGCTAAAACACCACGACCTTTAAACGATCCTTTAGGGATGTTTGTCATTTGATCCATAACAAGCGGTGTAAAGAATTTTGTCATTTTTTGTTGGTCTTTTCCACTAACGTGAAACATTTTATTAAATGTAATTGATTCCGATTGAAAATCGGATTTGTCAATCCCGTTAGCAGCCGAAATTTCAGCGACTTTCTCCCCGTTTTTAGTTGTTCCCAACGGTGCTTTTTCTAAATTATAAATCACACGATTGGTTTTGACATTAGCGCCACCAGATCCTCCTGATGATCCACCACCAGCAAGGGCAGAAATGGTCGCTGATGCAATCGTTAAAGCAACATTAGCAGCGATCGTTCCCGCTGAGGTTCCCAATCATGTTTCTGTGACAAATTTGTAACGAAATAATTTTGATTCAAATCAAACGGCATTTAAATCATGTTTGTCTTCTGACATTTCTTCTTGATAATCAACAACTTTTAAGTTGTTGTTTTCACGACTTAAAAACGCTCTATACAGTTCTTGCATATCGCCAGACTGAATATTCAGGCTTTTTCCGGTTCCGTCCCGTTTAATGAAAATACGAAAAATAACTAAAATTATAAATAGGACAAAAGCGACAAATATACATCCCAGTCCAATAAGGAATTGTAGTCGATCCCCGAACATAAAATTATGAAAATTAGTAGCTACTAAACTAACTCCAACCGCAAAGAACAACCCAAAGACAATTAATAACGCAAATTGTCATTGTCTCTTACGAATTTCCTTTTTAATTTCTGCTTTATACGGTTGCATAATCATTTTTACTAAATCAAACATCTTATATTACCCCTTCTTATTAATTTACTGCCTTTATTATATATGATTTCAAATAAAAAAAGCACTCTGGGCGGAGCACTTTCAATCTGTTTGAGCTTTATTATTAATCTATTATTGATAAAAATAAAGATGTTTATTTGATAGGGCTAAACAAACATTTATGGGCTTTATCTCAATACAGACACATATATTATACAAAAAAAATTACCAATTTTAAGATAAATTGGTAATTTATTGGGAATGATAATAACAAGTTTACTTTTACATCACGACAAGTTACCAAATAAAAAAACGCCAGCAAAACTGACGTCAATTATTAATTGTTTACTTCTGATACGTTATACATCACTTTTAAAATGGTTGGTTCGTTTGTTTGTTGCGCATTAATATCAAATAATGCGTAGGCATCTTTTTCAAAATTAGCAACATCATCACGATTAGTAAATAGTGTCATGACTAAATCGCCATTTTTAACTGCTTCGTCTGATGATTTATGTAAATAAATACCGGCCGCAAAATCAATACTATCTTCTTTGCGGGCTCGCCCGGCACCAAGACGCATTGATAGTAAACCTAACTCATCAGTCGAATTAAATTTAAGGAAACCATCTTGTTTCGCAAAGATTTGAATGGCATGCTTAGTGGTAAAATGTTGGTCATAGTTTTCAATGACACTAAAATCACCATGTTGCGCCTCAATAAAATCTTTTAAGAAATGGGCAGTTGATCCGTCGTTTAGTTTTTTTACTAATTCAGTTTTTCCCTCTTCAATGGTTTTAAAAATTCCATTTTGCATTAAGGTAATGGCAGCTGCCGTAGTACATAATTCCACTAAATCATCTGGTCCGCGACCGTGTAAAGTGTCTCACGCTTCTTTAACTTCAATGGCATTTCCAATCGCACGTCCAAGCGGACGGTCCATATTAGTAATCATCGCCCCAATATTACGGTGATGATGTTTTCCAATTTCAATCATCGTATTTGATAATTCAATGGCGCTGTCCAGGTCTTTCATAAAGGCACCAGATCCCATTTTAACATCAAGAATAATGCTGTCCGCTGGAACAACAAGTTTTTTTGACATAATGCTGGCAGAAATTAGCGGAATTGAATCGACTGTTCCTGTCACATCACGTAAGGCATATAGTTTTTTATCTGCCGGAACGACGGCACTCGATTGCGCCATAATTGAAATCCCAACAGTATTTAAATTATGAATAAATTCTTCGTTTGAAATTTCACCGGTTCATCCAGGGCATGATTCCAATTTATCAATTGTCCCGCCGGTTTGTCCGAGACCACGACCAGATAGTTTAGCAACTTTCACACCAAAAGATGCCACTAACGGTGAAAAGATCAGTGATGTTTTATCACCAACCCCACCAGTTGAGTGTTTATCAGCTTTACGACCAGATACTTGGCTTAAATCATAAGTAATACCCGAGTCAATCATCGCTTGGGTTAAATCCGAAGTTTCTTGGGAAGTCATTTGGTTAAATCAAACAGCCATCGCAAACGATGCCATTTGATAGTCCGGAACATCACCAGTAATATAATTGCTAATTAATCATTTGATTTCATCGGTCGATAATTCTTCACGATGTTTTTTCTTTTCGATAATTTCTGCAAAATTCATCTTTTAAGACTCCGTTCTAATAAAAATAACAGTTTGTTTTTTTATTAATTTTTTTAACTATCTTACGTTCTGCTTTTAAATCGATATTTTCGTATTTTTTAATCCCTTTGTCAATTTCACGTTTGACATTTTTGGCCAAATCCTCTGATTTCATCGAAATAAATTTATCAGGCATCATTGGTTTTCCAAAAACAACTTTAATGTCTAATTTTTTAGGACGTTTTTTATCTTCAATTTTGTATGAATCAATAATTGAGACCGGAATAATGGGCGCAAAAGCCATTTGTGCTAGCTTTGTTGCAGCTGGTTGAAATTCACCAAGTTCTTGGGAATGACTACGTGTTCCTTCCGGAAAAATACAAATTGCTCTTTTATATTGGGAAATTAATTCTTTAGCATCTTTCATTACTTTTAAAGCGCTTCTTGGACTTTCACGGTCAAGTGGCAAGTTATCCAATAAGTTCATAAAGTTTTTAACAGTTTTAACTTCTCATAATTCTTTTTTGGCGATAAATCCAATTGGTTGTTGTTTCTCATAATCATTAATCGCTAATAATGCCATTGGATCAAGGTTTGATTGGTGGTTAGACACTAAGACAACTCCACGGTCCAATCAGTTTTCAATCCCAAAAACATGAATATTAACATTAAAGACTTTCATTAGTTTTCCAACAACTTTTTTGGCAAAGTCATAACGTTGTTGTTCACTGTAACGAGCCGAATCTTTGACGATCATCTTGGTCATTTTCTTGGCTTTTGCCGCTCTTCTTCATCATGGATAAAAGTTAAAAACTATTTTCGCTTTACTAAAGGAAATTCCTAATCCACTTGATTTCTTTTGATTTTTCATTTTTATATCCTTTCGTACGTAATGACTTTAAATTCTGCGAATTCTTCACTACTTATTTCTTTAAAATTTTGAAACGGTATGTCACACATCACTGTGTCACCTACATACTCCTCTTTTATTATACTTATAACAAGCCTATTCGCGGCGGAAATTGTCGAATTATAAAGATGTAATCCCCCAATCACAACTAGTTCTTGTTTTTCATCTCAGTTAGCCAGAAAACTCGGCACATCGTTGATTAAGAATGTGTCCGGGTACGCGGTTAAATCGAGTTGTTGGCGCGAAACAACATAATTCATCCGCCCTTTTAACGGTTTATTCGGAATACTCTCTCAGGTTTTTCGCCCCATTAAGACTGCTTTTCCTCTGGTATAGGCAACAAAGTGTTGCATCTCAGCCTTAATGTTTCACGGCAGAGTATTATTAATTCCAATCACACCGGTTGGTGTTTGTGCTCACAATAATGTAATCATTAAACAGCAACCTCACCTTTAATGGCAGGGTGACATTGATAATCAACAAGTTCAATATCTTCATATTTAACATCATAAATCGATTTAAAATTATGGATTTTAATTGTTGGCAGTGGAAATGGTTCACGGGTTAATTGTAAATGCACTTGGTCCAGATGGTTTTGGTAAATATGCGCATCCCCGATGGTATGAATAAAGTAACGCGGTTTTAAACCACATTCCATTCCGACAAGCGTTAGCAGCAATGAGTACGAAGCGATATTAAACGGCACGCCGAGAAAAACATCCCCACTTCTTTGGTAGAGTTGTAAATCAATAAAGCCGTCTTTTGAAACGTAAAATTGAAATAAAGCATGACAAGGTGGCAAGGCCATTTGATTGACTTCGGCCGGGTTTCAAGCTGAAATAATATGACGACGTGAGTATGGATTCGTTTTTAAGTTGTGGATTAATTCCGCAAATTGGTCGGTTCCATTAAAATCACGTCATTGTTTTCCGTACACCGGTCCTAACTCCCCGTAACGGTTGGCAAAAGCATCATCCATTTTAATTCGTTCAATGAATTCAGGTAGTGTTTCGCCATTAAAATCAGGTGATTTTTTAAAAATTTCATACGGTCATTCGTTTCAGACGTTAACTTTGTTATCAACTAAATATTTAATGTTAGTGTCACCTTTAATAAATCAAAGCATTTCATGCACAATCCCGCGAAAAAAGACTTTTTTCGTTGTGACCAATGGAAATCCAGTTCGTAGGTCATAACGTGATTGGGTCCCAAATTTCGAAATGGTTCCTGTACCAGTTCGATCATCGCGGCTTTCACCCTCGTTCAAAATATCTTGAATTAAAGTTAAATATTGTTTCATAAAATGCCTCCACCAAAAAATTATAACCCAAATTAAAAAACAATTGCTAGTTTCTATTTAAAATAGCAACTGCAATTGCAAAATTACCGTCATGTGAAATTGAAATCTCAAAATCACGGCATATTTGTGGTTCTGTTACGACCGGTTTTTCTTGATCGCCTGAGACTAGAATTTCCGAAAAAGCATTCGGAAAGTTTCAAGCTTTATACATCGCTTCTTTAACCGCTCATCTTCCGGCGGCAAACTGGCGTTGGACATCGGGGTTTTGAATTGTTTTTAAACGTTCTAATTCTTGCGGGTGCAAGAAACGGGCCAAAAATTTAGCATCGTCAATTTTCATGCGAGAAATTTGACAAATATCGATTCCAATTTTATTTGGCATTGATGTAATCCATATAGTTTTTCAATTCAAAATCACCGTCAACAAGAGTTCCGTCGGCCGCTTTTGTTGCCCCGAATAACGGTGCTAATACTCCACTCGGAATAATATCAAGTCCTGGCATAAAGGACAGCGACGTTAAGACTGAAGGTAGAATCGGAAT
>JALAGN010000007.1 GCA_022712415.1 Spiroplasma sp.
ATATAAAAAGGCAACAACTTGAATGTGGGTTGAATATAATCCTCTATATATAGAGTTTTGCGAATAAAAAACTCAGATATTTTTTTGCAGTTTAGTTGTATGAATATTTTTAATAGATTTATAATATTAAAATTAAATTATAAGATATGACAACTTCTGTAATTGACTATATCTTTTTCAATTACATTGGTGATAAAATTCTTCTAGAGGTCATCTTCGGATCCTCCGATAAAGCTCTTGAGGCCGGGTTTTTCATTATTGAAAAACCACATAGTATAATGATGGTCAATGATTTAAATGTGGGCTCCAATGAGTCAAACAAAATACCGCGAACATATATTACATGTGTAATATATGTTTTTTTTGTCTTGTTTGATTCTATCGTACTCGCATATAGACAATGAGGCTTATGTATACTTTTATGATCGAGGTCTGCAGAATTCTACGTCTTAAGTGATGTAGGTTTTTTAAATAAAAAAACTAAACCTTTGCAGATTTAGTTTCACTATTAGACTTCTTCACCAGCTAAAAGGCGGTCAAGGTATTCTCCGACACCACCTTCGTCATTGGTTAAATTCGTAATTCCTTTGGCAATGTTTTTCAAAGTATCGGTTCCGTTTTTCATCGCAACCCCATAACCAACACGATCAATCATTTCGTAATCATTCATTTGGTCTCCAAACGCAATGACATCACGAACATCTTTGTTATAGTATTGGGCCAAAATCTCGGTCACAAAACCTTTGTTGACAATTTTATTGGTTAAAGAAATCATACAGAATGAGTTGTCAGTAATGTTACCATAAATACTTCCTGATTGAATCTTAATGGTATTTTTGAATTTTTCTAACGAACGTAAAATGATATCCTTATCGTCGTCGTCTTTTGTCAAGATGACGATGTTAGTAGCGTTCCCGTTTCAAGTGGTGTAGGGATCAGCAATAAAATACTCGTCCCCTTCGACGTCATCTAAATGAAAAAATTTTTCAATAAATTCGTCTTTCTTTTGAACAACCGCTTTATCGTACGATTCGATTAAAATATTTTTGGCATATTTTTTTACTTCGGCATTATTAATAATGTCGTAAACATTTTCCTCACTAATTGGGAAAATAAAACGTTTAAAGTGGCGTTTTAGTGGATCGTGAATGTGAGCACCATCAAAGTTGGTCATCAAAGTGGTAAGACCTAACTCGTGGTAAAAACGGTTTGCCGCACGGTTCGGACGACCTGTGATGAGACAAATAGTATGCCCATTTTCTTTGGCACGAATTACGGCATCAACCGTTCTTTTGTGAATACTTAAACCATCTTTTCTTAAGACGGTTCCATCTAAATCTAATAAGATTAAACGTTTTTTATTGATATGTTCTAATTTCATAATTTAATCACCCATATATACTTTAACGATTTAATCGCCATAAGTAAAGGAAAGTTAAATGAAAATAATAATCGGCATATGCTAAAATATCATTGTTATTAAGGAGATTTCGTATGAAAAAATTAAATTCCCATGATGTTCGTCAGATGTGATTGGATTTCTTTCAATCAAAAGGACATTATTTCTTAGAACCGGTTTCACTGATTCCGGTGGACGACCCGAGTTTACTGTGAATTAACTCTGGTGTTGCGACCCTAAAACCCTACTTTGATGGGCGCCAAACACCACCAGCTTTTCGCTTAACTAATTCCCAAAAATCAATTCGAACTAACGACATTGAAAATGTCGGAGTGACAGCACGTCACCAAACAATGTTTGAGATGTTGGGTAATTTTTCAATTGGTGATTACTTTAAAAAAGAAGCGATTCATTTTGCTTGAGAATTGCTCACAAGCGCTGAATGATTTGCGATTGATCCAGAAAAACTATACATTACTGTGTTTGAAGATGACGCTGATGCATACAATGTGTGAACAAAAGAAATTGGGATTCAGCCCGATCACATTTTTAAAGGAACCCGTGAAACTAACTTCTGAGATGTTGGACAAGGACCATGTGGTCCTAATAGTGAAATCTTTTTTGACCGTGGACTAGAATGAGATCCCGAAAACATCGGAACTCGTCTGTTGGCAGAAGACATGGAAAACGATCGTTACATTGAAATTTGAAACATTGTCTTTTCGCAATTTAACAACGATGGGAAAAATAATTATACCGAATTACCCCGTAAAAATATTGATACCGGTGCCGGACTGGAACGTTTGGTGTCGATTTTTCAAAACGCACCAACTAATTTTGAAACCGATTTATTCTTGCCAACCATTCAACATGTGCAAGCAATGGTGCAAGATCCAGAATTACATTACCATTTAACTGGCTACCAACAATTATCAAAAGCCGAAATGAAAATCAACACTTGTTATAAAGTGATTGCCGACCACATCCGCGCGGTGACTTTTGCGATTTCTGATGGTGTTTATCCCGGAAATAAAGACCGTGGATATATTATCCGTCGTTTGATTCGTCGTAGTACTGTGTACGGCCGTAAATTAGGGATTAACGATGCCTTTCTTTACCAATTGGTGGATGACGTTATTGCCGCAATGAGTGGATTCTACACTTATTTAACAGAAAAACGCGAAACTGTCATTGCAGCCGTTAAACAAGAAGAAGAACGCTTCTTAAAAACGTTATCAAAAGGTTCAGAACTATTAGAAAACTTAATCAAAACAACCAAAATCATTTCGGGCAAAGACGCCTTATTACTATTTGAATCCTATGGTTTCCCGATTGAATTAACATTGGAAATGGCAGCTGAAAATGATGTCGAAGTTGATCTTGATGGATTTAATCGTCTTCTTGATGACGTGAAAGAGATTTCACGAAACGCGAGAAAAGACGACATGGCGTGAAACAAACAATCTGAAATTCTAACGAAACTAACTGTTCCTTCGGAATTTGTTGGGTATGACGTTGAAGAAACTGATGCGAAAGTTGCCTACATGTTTTGAAACGATATTGAGTTAAAAGAAACAAAAGCCGATGAAGTTTTAGTTGTTTTAGACAAAACACCGTTTTATGCTGAAAAAGGGGGACAAGCTGCCGACATTGGTCACTTATATTTAAATAACGATATCTTGAGTGTTTTAAACACCCAACAAGGACCACGTCACCAACACTTGCACCACGTGTATTTAAACGGCAATACCTTAAAAGTGGGCGACACTGTTAAAGCCGAAATTGATCACGAAAAACGTTTCTACACGATGAAGAACCACTCGGGAACTCATATTTTACACGCCGCAATTCGCGAAGTGTTGGGGACAACTGCAATGCAAGCTGGTTCATTTAATAATGAAGCTGGATTACGAATTGACATTACTTTTAACCGTCAAATTACACCAAATGAGATTAAACAAATTCAAGCGGTAATTGACCGTGAAATCAAAGCGGCCACTCCGCGTGAGGTTTATAATGTTTCAATGGATGATGCTGTGAACAAATACCACGCGTTAGCTTTCTTTACAGAGAAATACGATGAAATCGTCCGTGTTGTTAAATTTGGGGATTTCTCATCAGAACTTTGTGGGGGAACGCATGTGGAAAATACAGCTGATATCGAACAACTCTTAATCACCGGAATTGAATCAAAAGGTTCAGGAATTTACCGTTTTACTGCTTTAACTTCATTTAAAACAATTACCGGTTATTTGAACCAAGAATTTACTAAATTACGTAGTGACGCCGCAACAATCATTTCAAAATATAATGAAACAAAAGCGGAACTAAAATCAGCTACTTTAGAAAAACAATATTTAGCGATTACCAATATGTCGATTTCAATTGAGAATCTAACTCAATTGAAAGGGTTGTTGAACGAATTTAAAACCGAATTCAAACAATACCAAAAACAAGCGACCGACATTGTGGCAACTAAAAACATTGCGCCATACATCGACTTGGCGCCTAAGGATGGTAAAATCTTTGCTGAAGTTGCTTTAAGTATGAACGAAATGAAAATGCTAGGTGATGTCTTGAAAAACAAACACGATAATCTCATCGTGATCTTGTTTAATCCGACTGATAAAACTGTGATTGTGACAGTTTCAGACGCCATCGCCAAAACTAATTCAGCATTGGATATTTTGAAAGGAATTCAAGAATTTAATGTTAAAGGGGGCGGAAATAACACGCTTGCCCAAGGAAAAATTATCACTGAAAAATAAACATATAAGTGTTTATTTTTTTATTATGCTTGAAAATATCGCTACTTTTTATGTATAATATAGTAGATAGAAAGTCTAAGGAGGCCAGATCAAATGAAAAAATTATTAGGATTTTTCTCAATTTTAGGTATTACATCATCATTATCTTCTGGCCCAACTATGGCCTTCGCAGAAAATGATTTTGATTGAACAACACCAGCAACAGTTGTGGAAAGTATTTCAAAAATTATTAACACTCGTGTTTTTGCAACGAGAGAAGATTTCGTGCAATTTATCGATTCAAGCTTATACAACAAGTACACTCACATTATTCATAGTGATGCTGATTCAATTAAACCCAATGACATTTTAGTCACATTTGACGAAGTTGAAAATGGTGTCTATAAATTTAACGCCTTCCTATTTAGGGAAAACGACGGTAAATTAGCAATTAGCGAAGAAGACAATGCTTCACGTATTGTTAGTGTCAATATTAAAGATTTTAAATAATTAATTAACACGGTCAGTAACCGTGTTTTTGTATGGAGGTTTACAGATGAAAAAAGAAATAATCGTCAAAATGAAAAAATATATCAGTTTCTTTGACGAGTGAGCAAGTTCGATTTATCTTAATGCGGACAAAGATTTTGTCCAAGATAACCATGCTGAAAATAAACTTTACCGCATTATTTCCAATGCCTTTCAAGATCAAAAAGCGGTTAACTTAGTGAAACTCCGTGGAACAGATGTTTACGGTGAATTTGAAAAAAACATCAATCAATGAGGAAGTTTATACCAACAACGCTTCTTTCAAAGTTCGAAGGGAATTGAGATTCTAACCAACATTTCGGATTTGGCAGGCCAACTTCTAAATGACTTTCAAACCGAACCCGAAATTATGGGTTACTTTGGCAAAACAATCGCTGAGTTAGTTGACGTTCGCGATAATGCTTTAGAAGCAAGAACGGCGATTAATAGTCAACAACTAGAAAATGCGTTGTTGCTAACTTTTAACTCAATTGAAAAAGCCTACGTCGAATTAGCGTATGCTAAAATTAACAATCAAATTAAAGCGAAAAATATTGATCAAGCAGAGTTTTGAGAAGAACCAATTATGGAATACATCATGGAAACTTGATGACCAAAACGCCGTGTTTACAAAAACCAAATCCTGATTATTGATATCGAAAATTATCCAAACGAATTGAAATTTGAATGAAAACAATTCATGGGTTCAGAATTTTACGAGTGTGGAATCTTTAACTTCCTAAAACAATTGCGAAACCAATTGACGCATGTTAAGACTTCAACTTATCACGACAATTTGATGAAAGAATTATTCACCGATGATTTCATGAACTATTGATGCCAAATGAATGCGTCGATTACAATGTACATTATTGCTTACTTAATGATTAGCGAACAAAAAAGCGAGATTTAAATCTCGCTTTTGTATTTTATTTTGCTTTGTTTGATGAACCAAAGGCTTTAATTTTTTTAATTGCTTCAGCTTTCACAGCTTCAATGGCAAATGTCCCGAACTTACGAGCGTCAAATGCTCCTTCGTTTTGGTTAAATCATTCTTTTAAAGCATTAGCATAAGCTAATTTTAAATCTGTTCCAATATTAATTTTAGTAATTCCCAATTTAATGGCTGCTTGTAAATCATCTAATGGAACTCCGCTTGATCCGTGAAGAACTAATGGAGTTGTGGTATTGGCTTTGATGTCTTTAATCAACTCAAATTGTAATTTGGGTTCAGTTTTGTAAACACCATGAGCAGTCCCAACGGCAATCGCCAAGGCATCAATTTTAGTTGCGTCTTCAAATTCTTTTGCTTCAGCAACAGTAGTGTAACCATTTCCTTTTGAGTCACGGTCATCTTCTTTTCCACCAACGTGACCAATTTCCGATTCAACATCGACTCCGTATTTTTTCGCACAAGCGACAACTTCTTGGGTCATGCGAATGTTATCTTCCATTGATTCTTTTGAGGCATCTAACATTACACTGGTAAATCCATTAGCACAAGCTGCTTTAACTAGTTCAATATCAAATCCGTGGTCTCAATGTAAGACAACAGGGACAGTTGTTGATTCAACCATGTATTTACCGATGGTATAAACATAATCGATCCCCATAAATTTCGCAGCACTTTCAGTCACCATTAAGATGACAGGTGATTTTTCTTGTTCTGCGGCGTTGATAATTCCGCGGGCAATTTCGTAGTTATCGAAATTGAAAGCCGGAATGGCGTACCCACCTTGATAAGCTTTTTCTAATTCTTGTTTTAATGTTGTTTTCATATTTCCTCCTCACAAACATACTAACATAAAAAAAGGTAAATGATAAAAGATGATAAAAAATTAAACATTCTTTCCTGAATTTGGTAATATATGGGGGGAGATGATTTAAATGAACTTACCAAAAGGTGAAAGACTGAAAATGTATTTGAGGTTAATCGATAGTAATGACACTATCACAATGAAACACCTTTTACAATTTTCAGCAAAACACGATATTACCGGCATTACTTGCCGTCGTGATATCGCTGAATTAGTGAAATTAAATAAAATTTATCGTGAAATGGGAGCCTATAAAATAACTTATATGGAAGACCATGAGTTATCACGTGATAAAAAGAAATCAATTAATATTCAAAACAAATTGAATATTTCCAAATATGTTAATGAACACTTCAAAGACTTTAGTCAAAACAATGACTGTATTTTTATTGGGAGTGGAACAACAATGGAAGTGTTCGCTCGTAACATTTCAGTTCCAATCGAACGACTTTATACTTACGGAGTAGAAATTGCTCGTCAAGCGGGATTAAATGAAAACATCAAACAAATTTATCTAGTTGGTGGTGAATACCGCCGTACTTCGCATGCCGTTTGTGGTGACTGAAGTACCAAAATGATCAAAGATATTACATTCACTGCTTCGTTCTTTACTGCGACCCACGTTTTAGAAGATGGGTATATTTACAATAACAACATTGAAGAAGCAGCATTAATTAAAAATGTGATGAAAAAATCACGTGCTTCACATTTCTTGCTGGACAGTAGCAAGTTTATGTTAAATATTGGTGGAGTGATGGTTGCTAAAGCTGACGAACCAAACACCATCGTGACTGATGCCGATATTAAAAATGCCAAAAACGTACCTTATCAAAATTTAGTAATTGTTGAATAGAGGCAATAAATATGAAAAAATTGTATGGTTTTATTTTAGCAGTGCCAATTGTCGTGGCGCCTTTGGCGTCAGCGACTTCGTGCTCGCTTTTTAAATATAGTGCTTTAGGTGACGACATTAGTGAATGAGATTTAATCGATGTGACCGAACGAAATTCGGATTTACCGCAAGCGGTAACAACTGGAAAGAGTGGCATCTACTTGAACCCCGCTCCAAATGCAACACCATTTATTGATACAAGTGATGGTAGCTTTAGTTCGATTGACGACGTTTGAAATGCGAACTGGGGTCAAAACCAAGCTAAGGACACAACTATCGGTAGCAAGTTGGGTGCATACCAACTAGATTACATTATTGATAGTTACATTGTTTATTATCAAAACAATGCGAAAAATAGTGATGATGCGAAATTGAAAACACTTGAGGATTTCCAAGCAAACTTTGAGGTTGCTTATTTTTTGGGGGCGGACAATACCGGTAAAGCGTCGGTCTATGAGTACCCTGGTCAAGATGGTACATATAAAAGTGAGCAATTTAAGGATGCTGATTCAAGATTGCAAAGCCAAACAACGGACAACCAATGATCTAAAAATGAAACGACAATAAATGGTGGTTATGCTGCCATTATGAGTTATGATGGTGCCGGGCAAATGGGAACATCAAACGAAATGGCTCACGTTTCATTCAACTATGACATCTTTATCAAAAAAGATCATACAAAAACCATTCAAGATAGCGATGGAAACACAGTTGAAATTCCGGTTTCAAAAGATGGTTTCTACTCAACAGACGCCAGCACGCATTACCAATACGTGACCGGCTTAACTGTTATCTTATTTACATTACCAATATTCTAGATAAAAGCGAGGAAACTCGCTTTTTCTTTTATTTTCCTAAAAAGTGCATAATTTCCACAATTTATTGTTGAAATTATCTTTTTTTATCAAAATAAGTATATAATGCAGGTGTGGGAAGACCACGGGAAAGGAGTACATTATTATATGAGTGAAATAAAAAATTCGACTGGAAAAAACGAAGTCAAAGCACCGAAAGCACCAAAAGAACCAAAAGTGCAAATGTGAATTGAAAAACACGTCGTTCCAGTTCTAAAAGTAATTGCTGCGAATAAATTCTTACGTTCATTAATGGAAGGATTTTACGCAATCTTACCGATCATTATTTTCTCTTCGATTGACGGAATCATAATGTGAGTTCCACCGGCATTTGCCAATAACCCAACATTGTATCCTGTTGCAGTTCGTCAAGTGTTAAACACACTTTACCAATTTACAATGGGATTCTCGGGATTGTGATTCACAATGGCGATTGCCTACCAAATGGCTGATAAACTAAATGCCAATATGCCATTCGGAAGAAAAATGAACTTGTTAATGGTAGCGTTTGCAGCAGGATCATCTTATATTTTCTTATCATTAGGATATGCCTGAGCATTGTCGAGTGATGGTACAACAACAGAAAATATTGGATCAATCATGATGTCAAACATGGGGGCAACAGGAATGTTGACAAGTATTATTGTTGGATTAACATTGCCTTACATTTTCTGATTACCTGTACGATTTAACGTAACAATTAGATTACCGAAAGCTGTTCCGCAAGGGGTATCGCAATCATTTGCTGATATTATTCCTTATGGATTAGCATGTATGGTTTATTGAGGATTTGGATGAATATTCCTGGGTACAATGCATGTTACATTTACTGAAGCATTATTCAAAATTATTCAACCGGTCTTTAATGGACTAGACTCATATGGTTTCCTAGCTGCGATAGCCTTTATTACAGCGGCCATTTGATTTATTGGAGTTCACGGACCTTCGGTTACTCGTTCGTTCTTAACTTCGTTTATGTATTCAAACTTAGCAAACAACCAAACCTTATTTGCCCAAGGGTTACACCCGCATTGAGCATTAACATATGAATTTTCATATGACTTTACGTCAACATTAGGAGGTACCGGAGCAACATTTGTTATTCCAATTCTCTTCATCTTGTTCTGTAAATCAAAACGTTTAAAAGCTGTTGGAATTGCATCATACATTCCCATCTGATTCCAAGTTAACGAACCAGCATTGTTTGGGGCACCGATGATCTTAAACCCAATATTCTTTATACCATTCGTAATTCTGCCAATTATTAACATTATCGCTTATAAATTATTTATCACTGCCTTCGGAATGAACGGAGCGATCGCCGACGTACCATGAAGTATGCCGGCACCGGTGGGTCTATACATCGGATCCGGAGGAGACTACTTAACCTTACTATTATGATTAGTTATGATTACTATCGATTTCTTTGCATATATTCCATTTGTCTTAATCTACGACAGAATGACATGCAGTGAAGAAGTGGAACAAGCAATGGCAACTGGACAACCAATTCCATTACACTACTCACTATTCACCCTTGCTTACTTACGTATGACATCAGTCATGAATGCGTCAAAACCAAAACGTGACGATGCGAAAGGTAAATACGCTGAAATCAAACAAGAAATTAAACAAAATAAAATTGATAACAAAGCAAGAAAAGCTGAAGAAAAAGAAATGGAACGCCAAGAAGTAGAACGTATGAAAGCAGAAAAAATTGCAAAACGTGCTGCTAAAAAAGCGGGAACTTCAGCCGAAGCGGCAACAGTCGACCAACCAAAACAAGTTGATAAAGGGGACAAATTAAATATCCTTGTCATCTGTATCGGTGCGGGATCATCTGCTATGTTTGCCAATAGTGCTCGTAAAGCATTTGTGGCAGCAGGAATGGGTGATAAAGTTAGTGTCGACTCGGCATCCTTTGGAGCGCATGCCGACAAAGAAAAAGTCGCAAACTTAGTAATTCTATCACCACAAGTAAAAATGTATGTCGACGATATTAAAGCGACAGCAAATAAAGGAACGCAAGTAATTACAACTAATGGAAAAGATTATGTTGCCGCTACTCGTGATCCAAATATCGCGATGGATATTATCAAAACTGCTGTTGATGTCGATAGTTTAAAATAGCAACCAAATTTATGACTTAGGAGGATTTAAAAATGAATTTAAAAACACGTCGTGCGATTAATTTTTGATGAGGGCTTGGATTTATCCTGCTCATCGCTGTTGTCTGTGTCGCAGTATTCTTAATCTTTAAAAAACAAGACTGAGTATTATACTTTATCATTTCCCTTGTCTTGGATTGCGGAATCTTCTTTGGTTTTTATATTGTGTTTACCACTTTTAAAAACAATAAATATCCGTATTTAACTTTTGTGCCCGAATACGCACCGACCGATAACATCTTTAAAAAAATGCTCTGCGTGAAATTCATTTGAATCTGATTATTACCAATCATTTCGGCAATGGTTGTACCGTTATTCTTTATTATTTTTCAAGCTGTGAAATTAAAACAAGACTTTGATTACAAAATTATTATTGCCTACATCGCAATTATCCTCTTTATGTTGATCAACAATCTTACATACACTTTGTACATTAGTAAAAAAATTAACGATACATCTGAATCAAATGATTTTTCAATGAAACTAGATTAGGAGATTATAAAATGACAAAAGAAGAAGTAACATACAAAGGACTAGAATTAGTCGGACTGGCTGGGGATGCAAGATCAAATTACCTGCTTGCCCTTCAAGCGGCAAAAAAAGGCGACTTCGCTAAAGCTGACGCCCTAATTGCTGAAGGAAATGAAATGATTGTGGAAGCGCACAAAGCGCAAACCGAATTAATTCAAACCGAAGCAGCAGGGGATTATTCAGATTTGACTTTATTAATGGTCCATGGTCAAGATCACTTAATGACAACAATATTGCTAAAAGACATATTGGTTACATTGCTTGACGTTTATAAACAACAAAAATAGAAAGGAGAACGGTAATGAAAAAATTAATTACTGCGCTAGGCTCGGTTATGTTGCTCGGAACTTCTGTTTCTTCAGTTGTATCTTGTAGTGACAAACCAGTCCCTTCATTAACTTCGAATAAAATCGTTGATAAAAATGGCAAAGTGATGGGATACGATATCTCGTCATGAGACTCATCAGTGCTCGCAAGTGATGACGTTAAATCCAATTACATTGGTAACTTAAACACATCAATCACCACTGGCGACAATAGCTCAAGTAATATCTTAAAAGCGCTAACTACTGATGATGGTAAAAACGAAATTGCTGTTTTATTAGAATCATACGAAGCGGGAGCAAATGAAAACCAAGATGTTGATACGATTACTTATGATAAATTCATCGCAAGTTTAGATTTCGCTATTTACGATAACCAACCAATTAAAGCTTCGCAAGATCCTGTTGCCAAATGAGTTGACGGTGCATGAACACAAACAAATCCTGACGTCGACTTAAATGCTAAAGCAACAGAAGATAAAAGTGGTTTGTATAATTCGCAAAGCGTTGTTACCCTATCATTTAAAATTGAAATTACTGCCAAAATTGATGGTGAAACCATTCCGTTTGTGGGAGCAAGAAAAAATATCGCCGAAGGTGAAGACGTATCAAAATACTATACAGAAACTATTGCCAACGATGAAGATGCAATTAAACAAGCATCAATTCACACTACTGAAAACGGGAAAGAAGTTTTAAAAGCATCAAAAGATGGAGCGTTTGACTACCGTTATGATGTAACATTTAACTTCTCAATTAGTTAGAAAGATAGAAGGAGAAAATCACATGGCAAAAGAAAAAATTGGGTTGTATGTTAAAAACGACCCAGCTTTGGCCCAAGAAATCAGAGAATTCTTGGAGCATAGCAAAGACAAAGAAGTAATTATTTATCCAAGTGACTTTGAATCATTAGTTAAACTAGGTCACGATTTAAGCAAGCAAGAAATTTCTCGTGGAATTGCGATTGATGAATATGGTAACCTGCCATTTATGGTCTTACCAAAAATCAAAAACGTCGTATGCGCGCAAATTTCCGATTCTTACTCAGCACACATGACAATGGAGCACAATGGCTCAAATGCATTAGCATTGGGATATAAATTATTAACCAAAGAAAACATGTTACAAATTTTAAACCTTTATTTAGATGAAAAATTTGCAGCAGGGCGCCACATGGTGCGAATTAATATGATGTGCGAACTACAGAAAGGTGAGGAATAAGATGAAATTAGCAATTGGTTGTGACCATATCGTGACCCCAATTAAAGACGAAGTTGCCAGTGAATTAAAAAAACTTGGCCACGAAGTCATTGACTGTGGAACATATGATCGCGAAAGAACACACTATCCAATTTTTGGACAAAAAGTTGGAGTCCTTGTCGCTAAGAAAGAAGTTGACTTCGGAATCTGCATCTGTGGAACTGGAGTTGGAATCTCAAATAGTGCGCAAAAAATTAAGGGAATTCGAAATTGCTTAGTCCGTGATGAAATTACAGCGACCGAAGCTCGTAAAAACTTTGATGCCAACATTGTATCATTTGGGGGAAAAGTAACAGGAGCCGGATTAATTCTGGATATTGTCAAAGCATTTATCAGTACCAAATATGAAGGACAAAATAAAGAAGAGATCGCTAAAATTGATGGATTAATTAAACACGAAAATTATGACTTACACTTGTTAGATAATGAACAAAAAAAATGAGACGAAGGATTTTATCACGACTAATTTTTTAATGGGGGCAACCCCATTTTTTTTATTGCAAAATAAGTGCGAATTGATTTATTAATAATTGTATAATATTTGTATGGGGGTGTCTTGGTTTCGACGGGATGCTTACCGGCTTATAACTGCAGTGGTTTGGTAGACCATAATACTTCTAGGTTTGATTAAATGCAAACGAAGAAAAAAACGAATTAGAAATGCCAGCATTCATGATCAATAACGCATCAGCTGGAGTAGCTTTAGCTGCTTAATAAATCTTTTTAGATTTATAGCATTCTACATTATGACGAATTCTTGCGCCGTTCTGAATAATGAAAAGCCAGACGTAATAGAAACTATCAATAGTGATAGATAGCTTCGAAATTAATCACTGAGCCAGTTTTATCTTTTTGTTAGTTTAGTGTAAAATTGGTACTTCAAAAAATTAACTAAACTGTAGATGTTGTAAGTTGGTGCGTTTTGGACGCGGGTTCGATTCCCGCCATCTCCACCATTTTTTTATGTCTAAATTATCTAATAAGAAAGGGTTGAAAATATGAATACTGGAACTTTGTTACTTTCTGCGCTTCCTTATTGTGTAATTATGGGGGTTGGTTATGCCGTCCTCTTCGGGCTGAGCTCACACTTATTTAAAAAGATTCATATCTATTATGAAATCGCGCTCGGAACCATTTTTGCGATTCTCTCAATTTTTGCCTTGATGGCGATTTCGGCAATTGGGAAAACCGACGATGAAAAACGATTCGGAGTTTATCTCCAAATGGGATTCTTGCTGATTATCGGGATTTTTATTTCGCCGTACGCGATGGTCCCGTTTGCGATCATTTCGGTTGTTCTCGTTATTGCGTTGCCAAACTATGTGCCGGATTTATTTTTTGAGAGCATCTCCAAAGATATCGCAATCAGTCACGGGATTGCCACTGTCGTTTTTGGTATTTATGCAACGTGTCTTTACTTTATTAAAAATAAGATTTCCAAATCAATTTGATTCCTAATTGGTGGCCTTTTTGTTTTCGCGATTTACATTATCGATCTCTTTGTCATGTTAAATGAAAACCGTGACGATATTTTAGTGATGTATGCAATTTGAATTATCAGCATTATAATTATGTACGCCATTGCGGTGACGACCGATAACATTCACCGTCATGCCATTCGTCTTCGTGACCTAGGTGAGTACGACGAATTTTATATTGCTTCGTATGGAATTAAAGAAAAATTCAACCGTTTTGTTTATAAAAATAAAGTGACGAAAGGAATTCTCTTTTCTTATTTCATCACCCAGTATGATGTTTTGGATTCAGCAGTCTCCCCACAAATTCGGGACTTTATTTGAATGACAATTGATAACCAAATCAAAAAACGAATTGGTGAAATTAATCAGAATGCTTTTTTCTTTAACGATAATTATAAAACGAATGCTGTTTTTGTTCCGCTTGATATAACGCCAGAAGAATTAAATGTGGCGTACGAAGGGAATGCGAAGAAAAGCCGTACTGAAAATGACATCATTCAACAATATGCCGAAATGCTAAAAGGGATTACTCAAAGTTTTGAAATCGGCGAATACAAAATCTCAATTAAGTTAAGAGCGGTTGGTTCTGTTTACGGAATTCATACCAATAACTTTGACTTGCTCGTTGAAAATAATAATTTCTTTATTCAAAACAAAGATAAATTAGTTGATAAAAATATTGTTTACCTAATTGATCCAAACGAGCACTTGCAAAACTTATATGAGTGACGAAAAATTAAAACATTGAACTCAATTACCGGGATTACTAACTCTTCTGTTTTGTATGAATCAATTTATTCCAGTGCCACAAATGAAATTATTGGTCACTTTGTTAACTACATTGTGGACGGGGACTTGGTCTTTCCGTTTTCGAACTATGTTGACCAAATGGAAATCATCGGGAACTATGGACTATACTCGACTTTCTTCCGTTATTTAGCTTTTAAAGCTTTGAAGGAAGCGCATGATGCTGCATCCAATGTCAAAGAGAAAAACTTTTTTGTTTTTTACGACTCTAAATTTGTTTCGTCAGATTGATTCTCAATTAACGAGTTTATTTTAAAAATTAAAAAAACCAAAGTCCGAAAAGAAAACATCACTTTAACATTTGACGTGAATGGTGAGATTGAAGACTTTACAGTGCTCGAACAAAATATTACTGCTATGAAAAAAATGGGATTCAAAATTGCCCTCATTAATTTTGGTGCCCGTGAATATGATCTCGGACTTTTTGGTCGTTATCAAGCCGACTATATTTTTATGGACCAAGATTTAACAACAGCATCTGCCAATATCCAAAAAGAAAAACGTGAAATCATTAGTAATCTAATTAATGTTGCCGCATCCGTGGGAGCAAAAGTTGTGGCACAAGGTGTGAAATCATATATTATATATAAAGTGTTAAAAAACTTAGGTGTTGAAAACTTTGTTGGTGATTTATTTGGAGCATCAACACAAATTAAAAATGAATTAACACATGAACAAGAAATTTTACTAACAAAATAACGAGAAAGGGGTCGAGACTATGCGTGATGTAAACGAAAAAACAAATATTAATGACATTGCCGAAAAATTAGAAAAGCTTTTAAAAGAAGATAAATTCTTAGAAATTCGAAAAGAAGTTGAAAATTATTATGCCGTTGATATCGCGGAAGCTCTGATTGAAATTGACAATCCAAAATATAGTATTGTCCTATTACGTTTATTACCAAATGAAACTGCAGCTGAAATTTTTACATACCTTTCAACTGATATGCAAGAAGATGTTGTCCAAACAATGAACAACAAAGAGATTCGTGACCTGATGTCACAAATCTTTACAGATGACATTGTTGATATTTTAGAGGAAATGCCTTCTAATATCGTCAAGAAAATTCTACGTTCAACCACCAAGGAAGATCGCGAAAAAATTAATGAAATCTTAAAATACGATGATGATACTGCCGGAAGTATCATGTCGGTCGAATATATTAAAGTTCGTGAGGACGCCACCATTCAGGATGCGATTCTAAAAGTGCGTCAATGAAAAGATAAAGCGGATGACTTTAGTACTTGTTACATTGTTGACGAGTTCAATAATCTAAAAGGTTTAGTCGAGTTAAAAGAATTAATTTTAAATGACGGTGACGTTGTTGTTTCAACGGTCATGAACACTAAAATTATTTTTGCTTCAACTAGAACCGACCAAGAGGAAGTTGCAACGATGTTTAAAAAATATGACATTACCTCGTTACCAATTGTTAATTCCCAAAATAAATTGGTTGGGTTCGTTACAATTGATGACATTATTGATGTTATTGATGAAGAAACAACTGAAGATATCCATAAAATGGCCGGGATTTCACCCACCGAGGAAACTTATTTCAAAACTAGTGTGTGGAAAATGGTTCGTAGCCGTAGTGTCTGATTACTATTCTTAATGGTCTCAGCGACGCTATCACAAATTGTTATCTCCGCATTCATGGGGATTTACCACGTTTCATCTGGTGACGGTAGTGGTGGCGATTTAATTACTTACATTGTCACAATGTTACTAACACCACTCTTAACTGTTATTTCCGGAACCAACGGGAATGCTGGTTCGCAATCATCAACAATGGTTGTGCGTGCGATGTCGTTACGGGAAGTTAAAACATCGGACTTTGCCAAAGTGGCATGAAAAGAATTACGTGTCGCTTCGATTTGTGGATTAATTTTAATTAGTGTTAACTTAGTCCGCATGATGGTCATTTATGCCGTCGAAGATAAAGACACCATGTTTGATGCTTATCACTGATATGCGATTGCAACAACTTCAATTGCGATGTATGTGACTTTAATTGTGGCCAAAGTTGTGGGAGGAACTCTTCCTATCTTAGCTAAAGTTGTGAAACTAGATCCAGCTGTGATGGCGGCGCCATTACTAACAACTTTAGTTGATGCACTTTCAACTGCGATCTTCTTCTCAGTTGGTCTAATATTCTATGCACAATACATTGTCGTCTAGAGAGGGAAAATAAAATGCGATTAAGAAATAAAAAATGGGTTAAACAATACCTACAAGATAACGAAAACTTCATGATTAATCCGGAAGAAGAATTAAATGCGTATAAAGTTTTTGACAGTAACCGCGATATTTTCTTAGAAATTGGAGCGGGGAAATCAAAATTCTGTACCGAATTGGCACAACAAAATCCTGACGTTAATATCATCGCGATGGAAAAAGAACCAACTGTTGTTGCTGTTGGATTACGTCAATGTTTAAAAAAACAAAACATCACAGTTGATAGTTTAAGGAATTTAAAATATGTCATTACGTATTTAGAAAAATACGAAAAAAACATTGCGTCTGATTCGATTGCGCGCATTTACTTAAACTTTTCAGATCCATGACCAAAAGCGCGTCACGCTAAATACCGTTTGACGGGCCGAAAATATTTGAAAATTTATAATCGGATTTTAGCTGATGGAGGAGAAATCCATATTAAAACCGATAACGATGGTTTATACAAATTTACTTTGGATGAAGTGATCTTTTCTAACTTCAAAATTATTGCCAATGAATCTGATTTGTACAATAACGCTGAAATGATGAAAAATAACATTCAAACATCTTATGAGACAAAATTTGTTGATATGGGAATTAAAATTAAAAAAATTGTCCTTCGTAAAAAAGACGGACAACCAAAACGTGATAATGAAAAACAAGGTTCTTAATCAGAACCTTGTTTTTGATTTTCAGTGATTGTTTTTAGTAAGTTACTTTTTAAATCCTCATTTTTATTTAAAACATAGTTAAAGGTATAAATGTAGAAATACATAAATAGGTACGATCAGATTAAAGTCGTAATCGAAACAGGCAAAGTTGCCAACGCAGCATCGCCCCAATTAATTTTCAACGCCATCGAATGACATGAAATAATTAAGAAGAATAAGATTAAACTAATTAAAGTGATAAAGATGTGAGCGAAACCACTAACTTTAAATTGAAGTTCTGTCGTGTCGTCGTTATACTCAATAATCGCCGGTGTAATTAAAACGCGGTAAAAGATCCGGTTCAGAGTAAAACATAAGAATAAGAGATACAAGAGAATTGCGGCAAAGCACAGTTCTAACGCAAAACCAATGCGGGCCTTTGCGTTTGTGATGGGAAGGGTGAAAAATAAGATTAATGCAATAATGACGTAAGCGATTGTGACACTTCCAAATCACAGCCCGAGTTTTCACGCATTTTTTTTGTAAACTTTTGTGTCCATAAATACCTCTGTTTCTAGGTTAATTTTAGCATAGGAAAAAAAATTTGAAATTATTTTTGAGTTTTGTGGTAATCTAAAATG
>JALAGN010000046.1 GCA_022712415.1 Spiroplasma sp.
ATCACTTGTGGTGAAGTTCTTTTTATCAAGGTATTCGGCCACAATGTTATCTTTTTGCGTATTAGTTTGTTTATCAATTGAGTCAAATCAAGTTTTAATGCTAGTAAAGGCCGCTTTTAAAGAGTTTCCACCAGCCCCATTGAAGAGTGCTTCGAGATCACCAAAGAAGGTTCCTTTTGTGATTTGTTTATTTTCAGTATCACAACCTAATAACTTATCAGCATAACCACTAATTGAAATATCACCTGTGATAGATGAATTAATATGTCATCCGGCATGATTGTTTTGAGTTAAGTATAGACCAAGTGACAATTTTGTTTTGAAAGTTGTTCCTTCAATAATGACGTCATCTTGATCAACATTACCACCTTGTTTTACGTTATTGGCGTTATATACTGTGAATTTTTCATCATCTTCCATTTTTGGTGCCGCCGCCGCTTCACCTAAAAGATCAATAATTTGGTCTCAGTTTTGTAATAAAGCAGGCAATACCCCAACAATAATCGGAAGGAGGTCGGCAATTCTTAAACTTAGACCTAGAATATCAAATGAAGTATTAAATAAGTCAGTGACATTTTTAATATCTTTAATTTCATCTGGTAATGTTAATCCAAAACTTCCTAGTAAGTTGAAAATTCCCGGTAATAGGTCTTCACCATAGAATAGTTCTTGCATTGGACGGACAGCAAATGAAGAAAGAAATTTCAAAGATGATAACAGTTCTGGAGTGAAAATAGCATTAATATCAAATGAGCCACCGACCATTCCTAGAATGGCTCCCAAATATTGGTTTGCTTGGTCAATTGTTTGATCAAAAGCATATAAAACACCAGAGATATCGTCATCACTTAGAATTGTCGAAAGAAGCGAACCAATTCCTGACGTATAATTGTAAAGGTGTGTTGAAAATAACATCCCAAGTGCAGCACTAATTGTGCTGTCTGGAGGGGCAACATAATCTAATAGTCCTTTAACGACACCACCAAATAATAATTGCAAAGTTCCATGAGACTTTTCAGAGTATTGAGAAACAGCTTCACCGTCGTTAATACCAGGAACGGGGGATACTTTGATTGGTCCTTTGAAAATGTAACCATCATGTTTTTCTCCATCTTGCCCAACTGATTGTGTTAAGTAAAATTGATCAGTACGATCATTTACTTGGAACAAGATTTGAGTAATTCTGTTGAATGAATAATGTTCACCGTCTTTAGAACCTAATAGTAATGATGAAAGAATGTCTTTGATTCCGTTGTAATCATAAGTGTTCAAGTCAGCAACGTTGTCGTATTTTTTTCATGCATTAGCTGCATAAACATCGTTAATGACAGCGAAGTTTGTTTTATCAGCATCTAAAACATGATTTAGTTCGTCACTATTCAAATCAACTTTTCCTTGAAGAGCTGTATTTGTTTTATCCTTAAAGGCATCAATATACATTGAAAGAGGATAAATAACGCCTGGAATCATTGAAATTAATTTAGGTATGTCGACTGAAAAAGAAGCGCCACCTAATAATGCGCCGATTGGAGCACCAACGGCGTCCATTATAGCATTAGCGGCTAGGTCTTGTTTTTTATCATCAAGTCCTTTTGCTCTCAAATCTTTGATTTCTTGCATTGTTAATAAATCAGTTCCTTCAGGAACTCCGCCTAGTAATGATCAAAGTAATTCTGTTAATGAAGTATAGAATCAATCTAAATAATCGCTATTAGTTTCCACTAATGCATTATTAGTTTCAAAATCTCCTTCAAATTTACTGTTATCAATTCCTTGTAACGAACTAAAAATCCCGTCGATACTTCCGGCAGAATCTTTATTAATATTCATCAGCCCAATGGCACCCATTAAAGTGTTTGTTAAATCGTATGAAATTCCATTTCCGATGATTGAATATAATGTATTGTAAATTCCCGAAATCCCTGACAACGGGTTGTCGGCGAAAGCAGTTCCTTTAAATTGATCTTGTTTGATATCGGCATTTGATTGACCATCAATCGCACTAAAAACATTAAAATTAGTTCCCATATATCCATTCACAGATGCACTAACCGATGCACCACTGTTTGAATCAACATATTGACTAATCTTATCGCTTTTTAATTTATTATTGGCGTAATTGCCATCGATACCAGCTTTACCAGCAAAAGCACCGTGGAAAGCTAATTGGGTTGTCGCAACAACGTCGGCAATTTTTTGTTCAATACTTTTTTTGTAGGAATCAATATAACTACAACTCGTTGCTCCCATTGTTGAGGCAGTCAAAGTTCCGGCCGCCAAAACAGCAAGTAATTTTTTCATTTTTTGTACCTCCAACAATATTGTAAACGAATTTTGCAAAAAAAAAAAAAAAGTTGGAATTTATTTTATAATTTTGTAGTGGGGGAGGTATAAAGAAAGAAAATAATAAAAATAAAACGAAACCGACAAAAGATAATATAAAAAAAACTACAACTCTTTTCACCAAATTTTTACCCACCCAAAGTGCCGGCCTCAAAAAAATCAATCAATTTATTCATTTTTTGTACCTCCAAAAATATTGTAAACCAATTTTTAAAAAAAAAAAAAAAAGGTGG
>JALAGN010000047.1 GCA_022712415.1 Spiroplasma sp.
AAATTGGTGTTTATCCAATTTGAATTTTTTTAACTCTTTTTCGACAAATTCAACTTCATACATCGCTAATGTATAAATTTGAATCCCCATAGGAACATTATACATATCGATTCTCATTATTTGGTTGCATATGCATAAATATTATAGACCATTGCAACAAAAAAGATACAAAATTATTATTTTTCTTTAATAATCATTGTATCGATTTTCATTAATTCTAATTGTAATTGTGACTGTTTGAATTTCATTGAGTCAATTCCGGCCGACACTTCAGTTCAAGCGCGACGACGGTGCCCTAACACAGCGTAATATGTGATTCAACCAAAGAATGGAATGATCATTAATCATCACAAGTGTTTTCTTAGTTGGCGTTCGTTCGCTTTGACGTCATCGTTAATTGTTTCAATTTGTTGTTCTAACTCTGCTTTTCTCGCAACCAACTCTTCTTGAGACATTTTATTTAATTTTTCGAACATGTTATTCAACTCGCATTTCTTTAATTTTTTTGAGGATTTGGGAAATTAGGTTGTTCATTGATTGAAAATCAACCTTAATTTCATTGGTAACTGTTAAAAAGACTTCTTTTGCTTCACTCATATCGCCTTCTAAAAGACTAACCAAATTGCGCGAATCTTGAAAGTAACGAACCAATTCTTCGACGGCCATTAATTTATGGTCAAATTCTTGGGATTTTTTAATCCCGAGCACTAACTCATTAATTTCATTGTACAACACAGTGCTCATGGTTTTCACTTCAAGTTGTTCAATGTAATCAGAATAATTGTTAATGAAGAAGTTAATTTGGTGGTCAAAAAACGGAGCGACGTTATCAAGGAACATTGAACCAAGATCGGCCATTTTAATTTCATCTTTTCCGACCACAAACTTTTCTCAGTCTGTGACAGTCCGGAAAAAATAAATGTAACGGTACAAGAAGTACGATAAGAAAATGGTGTGATCGGAATTTTGGTCTGCCACCGCTTGCTTAAATAAACGGTCAATGACTAGTAAAATTGCATTTAAATCATTGCTGAGCGCCGCTTCCTTTAACTCGTGAAACGAAACTTCATCTAAATCATAGACCTTTTTATCGTTTAAAATTTCTAAATCACCATCAAACAGATTCATAATTGTTCTTGGTAAATTAATATTTTCACTTAAATTCATAATTATTCTTCCTCCAGAATCAATGATTTGGTTTTATTGAGCAACGAAATGGCAATTTCGATTTTTTGCGAATACATAATCATGTCAACGTACAATTTTTTCAAATCGCTTTCATTTCAATTATATTCAAAAAGGTCGTCCACTTCAAATGCACTCAGGTTTTTTATCGCTTTATTGACGTGCTCATAATATTTAATTTGATAATCAAAAATATGCCGCGCTAAAATGACCTTTTTATTAAAATCAAGGGCAAAGTACGAACGTTTGGTATCTCGTTCGATGCGTTTTAACACTTTATTAAAACCCTTTTTACGGTAAAAGCGACTCATACTTTTTAAATTATCCTCAATTAACTCGTTTAATTGTCCGAGCATAAAGTGTTCAAAGTAAGCTTCATAGATTTTACCGACACTTGGATACGGCATTGGCTGTTCGCGCTCGATTAATTGCAAGAAATCAAACCGAACCGATACCAAAAACGCGACATTTTGGTATAAGACTCAACAAGTAAAAGCGTCGTTGTGCCCACCAACACTACTGTTTTCTTGTAAACTGTGTAAAATCCGGTACAATTCGTTCACATTGTCGACCAGCACAGTTTTATTAATTAAATTTTGAATATCACGTGATTGAAAGTGTTGTTTTAATTTGAGATCAAAAACAATTTCGGCATAGACTTCAAGAACTAATTTTTCAAAACTTCTTGAAATTGCTTCCATACCATCACCCACTTATTTATATATTTTATAATAAAAAATTGACAATTTGCGTGGATTTGCTAAGATATAAATGTTGTTTTATCGAACAATAACAGAAAAAGCGAGGTCAATATATGTATTTAGGTACCGTTGCTGCATCAATCTTGGGTTATTTAATTGGGAGTGTTTCCTTTTCGATTATCATTGTTTATTTAAAAACAAGGAACGATATTCGGGAACACGGATCAAAAAATGCGGGTGCAACTAATGTTTCACGAGTACTAGGGAAAAAATGAGGGCTTGCCATTGTCGGTCTCGACATGTTAAAAGTGCTTTTAACCGCTGTCATTGCGATGGCGATTAATACCATTCCTAGTCCGTTAGTGGATCAAACAAACTTTATTATTCCGGCATTCTTTGCTCTAGTTGGACATTGCTACCCGATTTACTACAAATTTAAAGGTGGGAAAGCTGTTTCTTGTATTTTAGCAATTGCTTTACTGACAAATATTATGTTATTCGTCATCTTTATGGTTGTTTTCTTGTTAGTTTCAATGACCACCAGAAGAATTTCACCAGCATCAATCGTGAGTGCTGTTGCTGTCTCAGCAATTTGTTTTGTGCCCCAAATTTACGGCATTGACTCATACATTTTAGATGGAAGTGTTGCTTTTGGACAAGCTTACGACCACGGTTACTACTGACTAAACTTCAGTAATGCCGCTCACGTTTGAAATGCGGCGACTCCCGCTAACAAAAACGGTCCGTTTTACGACAGTATGTTAACATACCAAATCGTTGTTGTGTTAAGTTCGATTTTATTAATTTGAAAACACCGTGCGAACATCGTCCGTATTTTCAAAGGAACAGAACCAATCTTCTTTGAATTTAATAAAGAAAAACAAGCAGAAAAGAAAAAAGCCCGTTTAGAACAATTAGAAAAAATTAATCAAAAGAAAAAAGTTGCTGAATAAGCAACTTTTTTTGACCCATTTAAAACAAAATAAAAAGTTGCCGGAGCAACTTTTTATTTCATAGCAAGAATTCTTTGAACACGAATGTTATATTTCATTATGTCGCCAAGATTGAAATTAACATTGGAATGTGTTGGATACAGCGTGTATTCCAAGTCATAACTTGAGAAAACACGACGAATGCTATCTTCAATTAACGCATTGCCAACTGAAATGTCAGGAATGATTTTATCAGGAGTTTCACCCTGTAGAATTTCTCCTGAGAGCAAGACTTTCTCGTTGAAAAAGTCGAGCATGACGCTTCCTTTGCTGGAACCGCCTTCATGAATCACTTCAAATTCAATGTTACAAAAATTATATTTTTTATCATACATTAAAGCTTTTAATTTCTTTGGTTGCTTAATCACGTATGATCCATATTTAGTATTGTATAACGCCGAGTAGTTCAACTCCGGATTAAATAATGCCGGAATATCATCGATTGTCATATAGATTTCCACATTTGGAAACGCCGCACAGTATTCATTTAACCGCACAAAATTTTCAAAATGGGCACTCATAATAATAATCGCACACACTTCTAGACCTTTACTTGTGACAAACTGCTGCATCTGCTCTAATGAACCGAATGCAGTATTCACAATAATGGCACTTTTTGTTTCATCGTTATAAACTATAAAACCATTGGAATTTTTAAACTCACTGTTTGTAATAGTTTCAACTTTATTAATACTCATTTTCTTCCCCTTCTTTACTTTTTTACTAACCTAACATATTGTTACTTACTAATTTTGTTAACCCTTAATTTAGTCGATTACTTTCCACGTTTGAAAGCGTTCATTGTTTTTTTAATATCAGCTTCTGATGGTTTTCGTCCCATACTTCTGTACATAGCGCGAATTTGATTTTCATTAATTGGCGGATTATCTTTTAATTGTTTTGCAATTACTTTTCGGGTAATGATAAAACCAATTACCCCACCAATAATTAATGCTAAGATCCCAATGATCAGTCCTGCTCATCAAGGCATATATCCCCACTCCTTTTTACCATATATACAATAACACATTAATTATCCTAATACTAGATTTTTTGTTAAAATTACAATTTTTACGAAAAAAAATACATTTTTTTCTAAAAATGTATTAAAATATTTGATTAAATTGCTTTTTTAATTTGCGCTGCAATGTCAGCGGCGGTAAAGCGGATTTTTTGCATCACATCGTTAAATGGTGCTGAATATCCGAAGTGGTCACACCCGAAGGCGATCCCATCGTCACCCAAGAATCCTTGTCACCCGAAGGTTGAACCTAATTCGATTGAGAAACGTTTTGTATTTTTATCAATAATTTTTGCTTGATAAGCTAATGGCTGTTCTTTAAATAAGTTCATGTTTGGCATTGAGACAATTTTTGTTGCAATGCCGTCATTTGCTAAAATTGCTTTGACATCAAATGCCAATGCCACTTCCGATCCGGTTGCGATTAAAGTGACTTGCGCTTTATCACAATCTGAAATAATATACGCCCCTTTTTTGATATCGGTATTAATATTTTCATGTTGTAATTCTTTTAGATTTTGACGGGTTGCCACAATAATACTTGGACGGTTGTGATCAGCCAAAGCGTTAGCGTATGACGCAATAGTTTCTGCCATATCACATGGTCGGTAAAGACTCACGTTTGGCGTACTACGTAACATTGCTAATTGTTCAATTGGTTGGTGTGTTGGCCCATCTTCTCCAACGGCCAACGAGTCGTGGGTAAAGACATACAATGCTTGTAAGTTCGACAACGCACTCATTCGAATAGCTGGTTTCATGTAATCGGTGAAAACAAAGAATCCCGAAGCAACTGGTAGTAATCCGCCGTGTAATGCAATTCCGTTATTAATTGCGGCCATCGCAAATTCACGAACACCGTACATAATGTTACGACCAGTTAAATTATTTCAGTCGTAATTACCGTCGGCTCCTTTGATTTTGGTTGACTCTGATAAATCAGCACTTCCTCCGATAATGGCCGGATTCATTTTTGCTAATTCATTAAAGACTGCTCCACTCGAAACACGAGTTGCTTGTTCTGTCCCATGATTTAAAGCGGCCAACGCTGTCAAATCAACGTCATATTTTTTAGCAATAGCATTTTGTAAAGCTGTAGCTTCTTGCGGGAATTTTGCTTGGTAGTCTTGTAACATTTGGTCTCAAGCGGCATTTGCGACTTTCCCGCGTTCGGCAACATTAGTTTTGTAGAAATCATAAACTTCTTGCTCAACAGTAAAGTCGTCGTCGTCTCAATTGAAGTATTTTTTAACTGTCGCAATGTCAGTTCCTAACGGTGCTCCGTGGACTTTTTGCGTTCCTTGGTTAGTTGCTCCAATTCCGATCACGGTTTTAACTTCAATGTATGTTGGTTTGTCGCTTGTTTTTGCTGCTGCGATTGCTTTTTCGATTGCTTCTAAATCTTCACCGTCAGTAATTTTGACAGTGTTTCAGTGTGCTGCTTGAAAACGTAATTGCATATCTTCTGCTTGTGCTGCCGCAACCGGAGCGTCAAGTTGAATATCGTTTGAATCATGTAAAACAACAAGACGATTTAATTTATAGCGCCCAGCAAACGAGATTGCTTCTTGGGAAATCCCCTCTTGTAAATCACCATCTCCACAAATAACAAAAGTATGGTGGTCAACGATGTTGAAATTATCTTTATTAAATTTGGCACGTAAATGACTTTCAGCTAATGCCATCCCAACAGCCATCGCAATCCCTTGCCCTAAGGGACCAGTTGTTGCATCAACTCCGGCAGTGTGACCAAATTCAGGGTGACCTGGTGTTAATGAGTCGATTTGACGGAATTTTTTTAAGTCCGCCATTGTGACTTGGTACCCCGATAAGTGTAGTGCGGAATATAATAACGCACTTCCGTGTCCAGCACTTAAAACGAAACGGTCGCGGTTAAATCACATCGGATTTTCTGGGTTCACGTGCATCATTTTGGTTAGTAGCGTATACATAACCGGTGCTGCTCCCAACACAATTCCCGGGTGACCGGAATTTGCTTGGTTAATTGCTTCAATTCCTAAAATACGCATTGCATTTAGGGTTTTTAAATTTCTATTATCTTTCATAAAATCCTCCACTTTATTGATCTTTAATTTTTTTTAGTTTATCCGGAGTGACATCGTTGCCGTTTTCGTCCACAATTTTCACCGATTTTAGTTGTTCTTTGAAATTACTGCGAAAAATCTCAAGGTATTCTTCGCGTAATTTTTGGCGTTCGATTGTTTCTGATTGGGATAACTCGCGTTCTTTTGCTAGTGCGGTTAATTCATTGATTCTTTTGATTAAATCGTCCATATTGCCTCCGTTTGTACATTAATATTTTACATAAAATTATAACTAATACATTATTTCATTTACTTATTTTGAAAAATAAAGTATAATATGTTCAGAGATGAAAAACCCTTCAATTTTACATCTCTACCGACCTCGCGTCGGTTTTTTTATGCCCATTTTACGAGGAAACAAAAACCCAAATCAAGTTCGTTTGATTTGGGTTTCTTCCTTAATCAACCATTCCGTCGTTTAAGGCAAAGTATCCAGCCCCGATCATGGCAGCTGTGGGACCAAGAATTGCTTGTTCCACAATACTATTTTCTGTAAAGCGTTCAAATGTTAGTTCTTTTAACGCATCTTTAATCAGATGAATTAATAAATCATCCATTCGCGCAATTGATCCCGAAAAGATAATCGCATCCGGGTCGATCGCCATAAACATAATTGCCATATGTTTTAGCACCGGTCATAAGGCCGATTTCACTAAATCATAAATTTCGTTTGGTTCATTATTTTTTTTATAAATATCATAAATCACACCACTGTCCAGTTTTTCTAAGTCAACATTGTTGAAGTAAAAAGCAGCCGGATGCGAAGGATTGTTTTTAAATTCGTCCATGATGAATTTAAAAATCCCTTGTTCAGAACAAATAGTTGAAAGACACCCTTTTAGACCACAAACACAAGGGACATTGGAATGTCCGATGTTCAGACCGTGTCCAAATGCGCCGGCAAATCCGCGTGATCCAATGGTTAGTTTCCCGTGCGAAATAATTGCACCGTTAACAGTTGAGTCTAAAGTGTAGAACAAGATTGAATCGTATTGGACACCACTTCCCGCTCAGAATTCTCCTAATGCGGCAGCAAATCCATCGTTTAAAACAAAAGTTTCTTTTCCCGGAAAGGCTTTTGCTAAGTCGGCTTTTAAGTTTCATTCAGTAAAGTTACTCAAAAGCGGAATTCATTTCACAATTCCCATTGAATGGTCAATAAAACCTGACACATCAGCGGCAACGCGGGTAATTTCATCGAGTGTTAAATTATATTTTTCTAATAAACGTAGTGCATTCTCTTTTAAAGAAGCAATAATTTGGGGACGATCAAGATTAACGTAATCAGCTTGCACTTTCTCGCCAAAAATTAAGTTTCCTGTTTCATCAACGACACCAATCATGGCACCAGTTAATGTCACATCAAATGATAATATTTTTTCTTCCATGTTAATAATCCTTCCCTGATTAAGATATTAAGGCTGGTAACAATGAAACTTTAATTCCACCGTTATCAACAGTTGGTACGACAACTTCTAAGTGTAATCCTGGGAATGTTTTGACATTAATTCAACCCAAACCAGAAATATGAATATCGACATTGTCTTCTTTTGTAAATTTAAAAGTATGAGTGGTAAAAACAGCATCTTTGTCTTTCAGACGCGGTGCTAAGGCATGACGGTGTGAGCGGAAGTATTTTTCGCTGTTGTCAGTTTTAGTGCGGTGTAACGGCATACGACGATTGATATAGAAATGGAACGAAGTTCGCAATTCTTTTCCGGTTTCGTCAGTTTGCGCTCCGCCGACATAATTAAATCAAGCCACTCCCCCGTAGAAAATTGATTGTCCACTTTGAAGTTGGTATGTTACTTGTTTAACTTCTTTTTGGAAGAAGAAGTAATCTCAGTAGCTTGGTGCTGTCGCGATTGCGATGTGGTTATGTTTCACTAACCCCGGTGTATCGTAGACATAGTTTTCTTTCGTAAAGTTAATTTTAATTTTATCAAGTGTGGTATTGACATATTTACTTGTAACAACACTTGGTGCTTGTTGGTTGGCGTAAAGACAAGCATTGATTAAGCTTGATTTTCCGGCATTTGAAACCCCAACAATGTATTGGTCGTACGTCACGGTTTTCATTGCTTCAACTAGTGGGAACACGTGTTCTTTTTTCACACTTGAAGTCAACATGATTTTGGCGTCTTTTAACACACCAAGACCAAAGTATTTTTTCACGTAAGCAATGATTTTATCTTTTGATACCACTTTGGGAACCAAGTCAATTTTATTGACAAGAATAATTACTTCTTTTGTCGCGATCATTTTTTCTAATCATTCTAAACGTGATCCTGGTAAATCAAAGATATCAACAACATAGTAATAACGAATTTGCGAACTACTATTATTAATTTCTTCTAAAATCGCAATAAAGTCTTTGTCATTAATTTCTTGTTCGACCAAGCGACCGTAGTTTTTAATTTTAAAACAACGTAAGCAGTAATCCTGACGGACATTGTCAAGCACAAAACCCGGTTTACGTTCGTCTTCAGTTTGGAATGCAATTCCACAACCAACACAACGTTTAATGCCGTCCGAGTTTTGGTTTGTTGTATTACCAAGTCCGTCTTCAATTTCGTGTAATGCGACTTTACTTGATTGTTTTATTTTGATGACTTTTTCTTCGTTATCATTAGAGAATTTCATATTTACCTCCCAGTTCTTCTTCACTGTAAAAACCATCGTGAAGAATATTTTTTTGTGCTAATTTTTTGTAAATAATTCGTTCAAAGAACGCTAAGATTTTCGAACCCCCATTGGCTCGTGAAATTGGTTCAATTAAAATTGATTTAATGTGAGCGCGGTTCGCGACAAAAACATCGGTTACCAATTGATCGCCCACGATAATCATTTCTTGTGTCTTATAGGGCAAGATTTTTTTTAAAATCTTTAACTTCCCTAAAAGCGGTTTTTTACAGTCCCAAAAATAGTTTTCAATTCCCGCTTTATTTGCAAAGTTTTCGACCCTTGACTTAATATTGTTCGAAAACAAAATGAATTCCATATCATGGCTTTTCACATTTTCAACAAATTTCATAACTTTTTTGGATGGAATACGTTCATTTCATCCTAATAGTGTATTATCCATGTCGCAAATGACGGCTTTAATTCCGATATCACGCAATAAATCAAGATTGATTTTGTGCACTGACTCTAAGTACATGGTTGGTTTAAAGTAGTTCATCAGCAAGAAACCCTTACGATGTTCTTTTAAAATATTTTTTTTCATGTTTTCACCCACAAAACTAAACCATAAAATTATTATACATTAAATCTAATGCTTGATAGAAAAATTACTCATATCAAGGAGAAATATTAAGGTTTCAATGATTGATCAAAAAAACCACTTTTAAAATCATTAGTGATTCAAAAAGCGGTTTTCAGCGTATTAATTTAATGTCACAATAACACCACCGATTAAAGATGTGTTATCTTTTTTCGCCACAAGTATTCGGGTATTTGATGAGCTTAAATTAGGGATTAAGTTAACATCAGTTATTTCTAATTGTGGACTATTATTTGTAAGATTTCACGCGGTGATAATTGATTCTAAAGTATCATCGGTTGGATTTAAAGCAACTTTATTTTCTGATGATGATAAATATTCTTGGTCAGAATCATCAGCTTGAAATGAAATTTTGCCTTCTGTTATGATAGTTGGCAAAGTTTGATTGTCTTTGGTTGATCAATCTAGAATGAAGTAACTGACTTCTTTTGCCGCTTTTATTTCATCCATATTTGACGTGTTTTTTCATGATGCAATATTATCGCCAATTGAATCAACGGTGCTATTACGAACCGATGTTTTTGCTGCTTCAAAATCAATTGCGCTTGTGAAAGCAAACACTAAATCTTGATTATAAAATTTAATCGAATTATCTTGATAGTAAATCGAACCAACGAGATCGTCAAAATTACTTCATTTTGTCGCATCTCAATTAAAATCCAGTGTTATTGGATCGATTGCAGCATTACTGGGCGGGTCACACGCTACGACTGATGCTCCGGTTGTTGCCACTAAACTCATTCCACTTAATAAACTTAATATTTTTTTCATACTTTCCCCTCTTTCTTTGATTGCCTTAATTATATTCTTATTACAGGGAGTAAAAATTTAAAATAAAAATCCCCTAAATAAATAGAGGAT
>JALAGN010000048.1 GCA_022712415.1 Spiroplasma sp.
CATGTATTTTCAAAGTGACGTCAAGAACGGCTTGACTAAATTAGAATTGCAAAATCGAAAAAGTATTTATAAAATATTTTTCTATCGATCATTGTCATTGTTGTTAATGGGTGTGTCGGGAATTTTAGTTTTACAAATACCTGTTCTTCTAATATCATTATGTCAAAGTAACTTGATTAAAATTTTTACAGTTGGGTTCATCACTTCAATTGTTGCTTCCATTATTGTTTTTGCTTTAACATTAAGTTTAACAATCATGTTTGCATCAATGACGTCGAGCACGTTCTCTAGTATTCCCACTTTAATTTTTAACATTGCGTTTTTGATTTCTCCTTTTTTGGGATCGATTTCAGTTCAATACCAAGGGGAAGCAATTAATTATTTAGATGATAAATTTACTGCTGCGTAGTTTACTGAAATTAACAATGATCATTTGAAATCGGCATTATTAATTTCAAATGGAGATTATGACGATAACGACATTCGTCGTATTAATAAATTAGAGTTCAACGATGAAAGAGTTTTCTATCGCGATGCCGGTGATGAGTATTTAGCTAATGAAAATGTTCTTGATTTTGAAAAAGTAAATTTCATTAACTTTATGCAACCGCTCGGTCAGTTAATGGACTCTCTTGCTGATGAGGAAACAAGTGATACTGCTCAGCTAGAGTCGAATTTAATTTCGGGACATAACGAAATAAATTTTGATGTTCTTGAAAAAGTACTAACTGAAAAAAGGGAGCCGTTCTTAAAAGTGATTTTGCAAAAAATCTTGATGTTAAAAACATCTCTGACATTATTGCTGTTTTAAAAGTGATGGATCAATTTCACAAAGATATTTATCTTAAAAATAATAAATTAATCTTCGGATATTTTGGAGCTCAATATCCAAGTTATGGATATGATAGTGATTACAGTTTTGAAAGATACGTTAATACTATTTTCTTTGAATCAAGTTATCTCTTAAAATTTGGGGAAATCTTTTATGGCAATTCGAAAGACGAACCATCGTTATATTCAATTTCCAATTTAGCACGAATTGATGTGGCGAATTTAAAAAGCAGTTATTGAAAATCGCCATTTATTTGAGCAAACGATTTTTATAATGGGATGATTAATGATAGCAATTATTATTTCTACTTGTCTGCTGGTTGAGGTCCTTTCTTTGGAAATGCAGTTGAAATTAAAAAAATAAGCAACGAAACTGTACCGTACACATTTCAAAAATATGAAGTTGTCGGTCAAACAAAAATTACAAATTATGGATTTGAAGCCGGACTATTTATTTTCCTAACAGCCGCTTCATACTTCCCGACAATAATAATCTTCAAAAAAAGAATTTTAGTTTAAGGAGTGAATGACATGAAAATATTGATGGTAAAGAACCTAACTAAAAAATTTAAGGGCGATGTTGGAATTAAGAATATCTCTTTTGATGTTGAGCGTGGGGAGATTGTCGCTCTGATTGGTGACAATGGAGCTGGTAAGACAACATTAATAAAAACAATTTTAGGAGAGTATGAAAAGGATTCTGGTTTGGTTCAATTTCTTGATACAAATAATAGAGAATTACATTCCGATCGAATTGCGTTCTTACCCGATCAATCTTCTTACCCAGGTGACCTTTCGGTTGGTGAGTATGTCAAATATTTCTTAATGTTGAAGAACATCAAGTTCGATCGTAAGATATTTTCGGCCTTCGAAAAAGAATTCAAATTAGAAAATGTCTATCGTAAAAAATTCAATATGTTATCAAGTGGGAGTGTTAAAAAAGTTTTATTGATTGCTTCATTAATGAGCAATGCTGATATTTATTTTTTGGATGAACCAACTGCTAATATGGACGTTAACAGTAGAAAAGAATTCAATGATATTATGCGTTTTATGATTGGGAAGGGTAAAACAATTATTTTGATTTCTCACATGCTAGAGGAACTAGACTTAATCGCCAAAAGAGTTATTCTAATCTCAGATGGTAACAAAGTGTTTGATGATACCTTAAGTCCTAATCAACGGAGCCGCGAAGTCTACGAAAAGTTTACTAACAATAAAAATAACGGCACAGAAGGTGTTAAGAAAATCATTAATAGCATTAAACCATAATGCACGAAAAACGAATTCTAGTGAATTCGTTTTTTTATTCCGCGTTTCGGCCTGTACTAATCCCCAAAAGGAGAATTCTTATTAAGTGTTAAAAATGGTACAATATAAAAAGCGAGGTTGTAATTATGGGACAGACAATTAATGTAGAAAATAAAAAGCTAATTCTTGATTTTGGTTATCTGCAAAACGTTATCTTCAAAGATGATTTGAAACGTTTAGATAATATTATCGAAAAATTAAATATTTTAAGTGTTCATAATTACATGGACCTAATTAATTTTTTTCGTGGATCAAGTGTTGACAAAGGATACATTTGTTTAATCAATTCAAATACCAGAAAAGGGAAGAAAAACTCTGAGAACTTTTTAGATGCAGTATTAAGAATTAAATTAAATGATTCGAGTCAAGCGTGACTTGAACCTGGAACTTATTTAGGGTTTTATATTGATATCAATTTAGAAAACCCAACTCTAAAAATAAAAAATATTTTCATTACACAAATGGCACCAGAGCCACAACCGTTTGAAACTGAATTTGGTGAATGCCAAATTGAAATTGTTCGTTTTGAAAAACAAATTAAACCCGAACAAGTAATTCGCGAGTGTGTGATTAATCCCTACAACGTTAGACAGATTAAACCGCTGTCAAATAAATTTGAAATTGAAAAAGCAAAGTGATCTAACTACTTAAGTTTTTTTGGTTGGTTTTTAAAGCTACGACAATCAAATTCAGAATTGTTTTTAAATTTAGGACATAAGAAAATGATTCGGGTTGAAAAAAATGATATCCGAAGTGAAGCAACAAAAAAATTAGCAAGTCTACTTTATAATGATTCACAGTTTGCATATTTTGATCTTGATATTTTTACCAAGGTTTCTGAGATATTAAAATACAAAGAAGTTAATGTTGGATTCGTTGATTTGTTAGTTGATAAAAGTAAAGACAATCATGAG
>JALAGN010000049.1 GCA_022712415.1 Spiroplasma sp.
GTAATCATAATGGCAAAATGCATTTTGTCTGATAGTGTTTTTAAGAGTCCAATAAATTCTTTTCGTGATTGCACATCTAAGTTCGCAGTTGGTTCATCCAAAATTAAAACGTTTGGTTGTGTAATCAAAACAAAAAGCAGCAATGCTCTTTTTTGCATTCCTGACGATAACTGTGAGAATTTTGAATTTAGGTTATCACTTAATTGCAGGGCATCTGCTAAATCACTAAATAGTTTTTCAAAGTCACCATTGTTAGCTCTTGGATTCGAAAGCATGTAATTGTATTGACAGTAACTTTTAACTTTGTAATTTTTAGGAAAGTTATTTTGATCTGGAAAGAATTCAATTCCCCGTAAGTCGTCACTCCCAATTGGCTTACCATTAAAAAGGATTTCCCCACTTGTTAAATTGTATTCTTGAAAGATTGTTTTAATTGTTGTTGTTTTACCGGCACCATTGTTTCCAATAAAACCAATAATATCTCCCGTTTCAAACAGAAAAGAAACATCATCTAGTAACTTCTTGTTCTTAATTGTTTTTGAAACATTCTTTAGCTCAATTTGCATTACAAAGTTCTCCTTATTCCCATTAATTATAACAATTAATTATAATTAATTATGAAATTAAATTGAAACCGCTTTGAATTATAAAATACAATTTCTTTTTGATGTTTGTCTCCGGAATCCGAGCTTCTTGGACCGTAATATTTTCTCGTGGATTGACAATGTACGCCGAATGCACTTTCATGCCGCTGCTCTCCAACATCTCACGATATAAGAAGAGTTGCGCTTCTGCTTTCTCCACATAGTTAACGCGTGAGGTTTTAATATCAATAATGTAGCAATCACGTTCTCCCACCATAATAATATCCGGTGTCCCTAAATACAAAAATTTAGAGAAACTCAAGAAGGTTTCTTCACTATAAATATATTTAATTTTATGCTTGTAGATAAAAGAATTAAGGACCGAAATAATCTTCACTGCAATCGCGATATGGTTCGGGTTTTTGCATTCATTTTTAACTAGTTCGATTTTTTCTTGTTTTCGGGCCTTGATTGATCTTGAGACAAGATCGTGTACGCAATTCCCTTGTTCGATCGATTTATTAATAATGTCTTGTTTAATTCCCGCTTGAATAAACGGGAAGACTTCTGACACAACCTCTGACACGAAAGGTAGCAGAATCTTACCGTCGGAAGCAACATATTTTTTAAAATCAACTAACAATTGATTTTCGTTAAAGTCTTTTTCCATATAGTATTCGAACGTCTCAGGATCGCGCCTGACATATTCTGTTATTTTGTTTATCATTTAATCACCTTACATATAGAATAACATTACTTTCCCATACTTTTGGATATAATAAATCTAGAGGTTTTTATGGGAAAAGAAAAGAAATTACGCCAAGAACAAAAAGAAATTCATAATCAAAAGCTCCACGATAAAATCGACGAAGTGGAATCAAGTAGCAAAGGATCTTTTACGCCGTTATTCAACTGGTACGATTATTTAATTATGGTTGTACTGACCGCAATCATCATTGGTATTAGTTTACTAATTGGTTATTTTGTTTTTACAAAACCAAGTCGTAGTTCTTGAGTGATGTACAGTTTCTCTTTTGTCGGATTTCTCATCTATCTCATTCTTGGATTTGTCCGAAATCGTCACGCGATTGCGTTCTGAAACGATACAAGAATGCGTTATCGAAAAACGCACACACCGTTTGAAAGAATCATTAATCGCATTCGTTACATTATTTTAATTCCAGCTGCTGTCATTTTAATCATCGCTGTGATCTTATCGTTTACAATATAAAAAATCTATCCAATTGCTTGGTGAATATAATCCTCTATGTATAGAGTAAGAATAAAAAAAATGATTTTTTATTCTATAATTTCTATATATGGGGGATTTTTATATGTCTAATAAAAAAGGAACAAAATCTAATATGAAATCGTTTGAAGAGAAACTAAAAATTGCTCAAGATTGAAGCCAAAATCCAATTCCTTGAAAAGAATTGGGCGCAAAATATAATGTCTCATATTCTCGAGCAAGAATTTGAGCTTTGGGTTATCAAGAAAACGGAGAACAATTTTTAAAAGATATTTCAACACGAAAAGGACAAAGAGCTGGAATTTCTAAAGGAAAAACCTATAGGAATAATAACATCAATCCTGATAAACGTGAAATTGCTAAGCTACGCAAGGAGTTAAAGGAAAAAGAAATGGAGATCGAAATTCTAAAAAAGTGAAACGATTTCGTGGAGGATATCGACAACGACAAATAACAATATATAAATATATCGATAAACAGCGTAAAAAATTTAGCGTTTCTTTTCTATGCGATAAATTGAATATTACACAGTCGAGTTATTATCGGTGAGTTGCTAAGGGGAAAAACAATTACACTCATAAAATTGATAAAGAACTAATGACTTACATTCAAAATATTTTTATTCATAATAAAGGACTTTATGGATCACCGAGAATTCAAATTGTGTTAGAAAACGATTACGGAATAAAAGTTTCAACTAAGAAAATTTGAAGATACATGAAGATCGCATCGATATCATCATTCGTAAGAAAAAAACGTAAGTATCGAAAACCACCCGAAATTAAAGTAAGAAATGTCAAATACGATAATATTGTTAAACGACAATGAAAAAAATATAATAAGGCAGAATTATTTGTTACGGATGTGACATATATTCCCTATGGATCAAATAGGTATGCATATTTGAGTATTATGAAGGATGTTAAAACCAACTTCATTGTTGGCGCAGTTGTATCGAAAAAAAATGATATCAGAATATATATGGACACAATAAAACAAGCCGAATGCCACTTCAACAAAGATAAGTCAACTATCATCCATTCAGATAATGGCTTTGAATATACATCATACTTTGCGCAAAGGTATTGCGAAGATAACAATATAATAATATCTTTGAACAAACCCGGAACCTCACTTGATAATGCGGCTTGTGAAACGTTTTTTAGTTCCCTCAAAACAGAGAACCTGGAATTACGTAAGGCAAGATCGTTTGAAGAAATTAAACTAATAGTTGATGATTATATTGAATATTACAATTATCAAAGAATTGTAGTGAAAAATAAAAGCACACCTTGAGTTGCGTGGTGTGCGTAGAATAAAAAAACATATTCTATACTTGACAGAATATGTTTAAAACACCTATAAGTGAGTTTTTTTTGGCCATTTCTTGGTGGACTAAAAAATCCGCTTGCGCGGACTCTTTATTTAGTTATTAAACTAATGTTTCTTCATCTTAACTATGCAAATTTTCTTCACATGCGATAAGTTGAACAATTTGTCGATCAATTAATCAGCTTTAACTGTAAATGTCACAGTGACACTACCTGTAAATTTAGTGTCTTTATCTTTTGCTTTAACAACAGCTGAAGTATTATCAGTATTAACTGTCACTTCAACGTTAGCAACAGCTAATCCTAAATCAGCATTTTTGGCATTGATTGCTGCCACGATTGTTTCTGGTTTAGCGTCATCTAATTCACCTAGTGCTTTCACAGCTAATTTACTTAAATCTGTTTTAGCAATTGGTGATAATTTTCATTTCACATTAATTGTGACTTCACCTGTGAATTTTGAAACAGCGTCATCACCGTATTGTTTTACGGCTTTAGCGACTTTTTTCACATCACCTGTAATTTTTAAAGTTCCAGTTTGGGGAGTTTTGGCGTCTTCTGAAATTGACAATTTAATTGCACTGTCTAATTCAACGTTAGCAGCTTTTTTAATCCCAGCAATAATTTCAGCAGTTGTTGGTGTTCCAGCAGTTGCTTTAGTTGTTCCAAGATCTAAAGTTTTAGCATCTTTGTTTGTGGTATCGTATTTTTTAAATAGGTCTGGTAGGTTTCCAGTAGTAGTGGCATCTTTCGCACCACATGATACTACGCTTCCTGTTGTAGTTGCAATCAATCCGATTGCTCCTAAAAAACCAATAAATTTTTTCATATCTTATTTCTCCTTTATTTCGAATGTTGTCAATCTTTTGACGAAAATCTAAGTTAATGTTTAGCTTATTTTCCAGCTTTAAAAACACTTCAATCCATCAAAGTACAAAAACCGATGTGCTGATTGATTTAGATTCTGATGATTTGCTAGTCATAACAAGTATAAGGATAGTTTTTGATATGCGCCTAAGGTTAGTAGTCCTTAGACCCCGTGATAGTAGCACGGTTGATAGCGACAATCAATTAAAATAATAAATAAGTACACTTAAAAGTGAATAAAAAAATCCACCAACAATCTGTAATTGTGGTGGATTTGATGTTAAGCTGCCGGTTTTTCGGCCTTCTCAGCTTTAATTGTGGCGCGTAATTCGACACGCTCAGTTTGGTATTGGAGCAATGCTGCCTCGTGTTTGGCTTTCATTTGTTCCAATTGTTCTTTTAATTGTTGTTTTTTCGTATTAATTAAATCATTTCGTTCTGGTCCGGCCGGAATGCTTGACCAATCTTTTTGTGCGACCGCTTTTGTTTTTAAGACCGCATTGAAATGACTACTTTTTTCATCTTTAATTTTGGAACGAATTTCAATTATTTGACGAATTTCACTTTGGCGTTTCAATCCGGCCGGTGACAACAACGGACTGTCCTCATCGATGAGTCCTTCTCATTTCGCCGTTAAAGTTGCGGCAAAAATTCCTCCTAAGACGTTAGCACCGGTACGTCCCATATCAAATAGGCCATCAAGTGCTCCGATTACTCCGTAAACAGGAGCAAAATAACCTGAGAATCCCAGTCCTCCGAGCACACCACTTGTAACAACAGTGGCAGTTCCTGGAATTCCGGCAATTCCAAGTGATGATACTAAACAAATCACAAGTGACATAATGAAGAAGACAGCAAGTCCACCTGAAAATGTACTACTAATGTGACTTGATCCCGTTCAAAGGAAACTAGTAATTAGTCCTGATTGCACACCAGCACAGGCAATTAAACCCATTGAAGTTGAAAGTGGTCCCGAAATCGAAACGACACGTTCATTAATTTTCATTGAGTTTTGCATTTCTTCCATTGACATTGGAAGAGCAGCATTTGATGATTGTGTTGCAAACCCTTGTAGTAACGGTTTTCAGGCGATTTTTCATCATGCTCCAGTTTTAATTCCTGAAAGCACAAGGACAATTGTCATATAAACAAGGGCAACGGCGATTCCAATGTAACCAACTCCAATGACTTTTCCAATTGTTGCTAACGCTCCAATTGGACGTGAAGTGACCGCCGTGGTGATCATTGCCATCACGGCCATCGGCATAATTTTCATAAATGTCATTAACATTGACATTAAAATATCTCAAGTTCTGTCTAACCCAAAACGTAATTTGTTCATAGCGTCTGGGTGTTTACGATTAATAAATTGCACA
>JALAGN010000050.1 GCA_022712415.1 Spiroplasma sp.
ACAAAATACTCAGCAGTTCAATACGGAATTATTGTCCTGATTGTTTGAAGCTTCGTATGTGTACTAGAGTTTAGAAAAAATAAAGTACTTTTGATTCTCAATTTTATTTTTTTGACGGGTCTAATCTTTTTCCACTCTGTTTTTCTGAATTCGTTACAATTAAACGGCAAAGTTTTTTCAGTGGAAGTCGTTAAAGATAACTACATCATTCTGAAATCCGGAACTTTGAAAGTAATTGTGCAAAATTATCACGACACATATACGATAGGGGAGTACGTCAAAGTGGTAGGGGAGTTAAGTAAGATCAATATTCGTTCCGATTCATGACAATTTGATTTTGCAAAATATCTTAACGACCAAAATATCGTTTGAAAACTATCTGACACTTCGACAATCGAAAAATTAGTAACCCACAATTGAAAATTTCCTTTTTTCAATTGATTAAATGAACGGACCGAGCTTGAGAAAATATTTATTGGTCAAGCGAAAACAGGAGTCGCTTATGCAAACCTAGTTGACACTTCGCTAAGTTTTGTCACAAACGTCTCAGCCTCGACTTTTGTCATTGTCTTTTTCGTACTAAGAAAAATAATTAAAGATCAAAAAAAATTTAATTTGACAGTGATGATCTTGGCACAACTGTTTCTCCCATTCATTTTCCTTCTAAATTACCCTGCTATCCTAGTGAAAACTTATTTCTATTTCTTTTTGAATTCACTTTTGCACCGTCTAAAAATTCGATGAAACAAATTTAAAAAATTTTCCTTCATCTGAACAATTGAATTAATTCTAAATCCGTGATACATATTCAATATTGGCTTTGTCTTTATCACGCTTTGTGTTATTTTTTTCAAATTCAATAAAGATGGAAGCAAAATCGTGAACTTCTTAAAAAACTTTTTAATCGCGAACTTGATTTTCCTGCCGATCCAAGCATTTTATGATTATAAAATCTTTTGATTGTCATCGGCATTACAAATTGTGATGGCTCCAATTACAACATTTTATTATTGGATTTCGTTAATGTTTGTTCCGTTCCAAGTCGGAACGGCGCACACATTAATCAGCAACACGTTTGTTCAGATTACAGGCGCGGTTAAAAAAATTAGTCTTAATACAATTATCGGGCATTTCCCGTGATACTTTCTAGCTTTCTATTATTCTGCTTTCAAAATTCTACAACTCACAAGTAAAACTTGAATTAAGTTAACAGTAATTTTGCCAATGTCAATGTCAGCAGTTGGCATGTGCACATATAATACGTTGACTTATCCCAACAGTATCGTGATGCTAAACGTTGCGAATGGTAACAGTTTCGTTGCACGTTTAAACAGTCGCTATTACTTATTTGATGCTGGTGCCGGTTACGGTCAGTCGGCAACTTTGCTCCGTGATTACTTAATTTATTATGGTGTCACGAAAATTGATGTGGCATTTATTTCCCATAATCATGACGACCATACCAATCAGTTACCAGAATTAAAAAAAGTCATTAGCATTAAGAAAGAGGTGCGGGGGTGAGAAGAATTCAATCACCTGGTCACAACAAACGGGGTCACTTTCTACTCGTTTGCTTATCCCGGGCATGATGATGAAAACTCCAACTCCATGGTCACTTACTTTCGCTTCAAACAACAAAGCTTTTTATTCACCGGTGATTTGACCAACGAGTCAATTCAACTTTTAAAAGCAAACCGTGATTTCAGAGCTTTAATTCGTCAAGGAGTGGACTTCTATCAGATTCCGCATCATGGATCTGACACTTCTGACGACTTTGGTTTTTTGCAATTAGTCAATCCAAAAGTTGCATTTATATCATGTAAATACCTAAAGAGCCGACCATTTCCACGACCGATTATTATCAGCAATCTCATTCGCGTCGGAGTGGAACATCCGTACATTACGGCTGGTCGCGACACTTACCAATACCTAATTGCCGATCAATCAGTTGTAACATTGAAGTAGCAATCAATACAATCATCATAACAAGTCCTGTCAGTTACTTTTTCCTTTCTGACTAACTGAACAACGACTTGCTATGCAACAATAATGAACATAACAAGTCCTGTCAGTTTACACCTGGAACCATATGAACTAGCTGAACATTGGCTTGCTATAAAAAAACAACAATAAACATAACAAGTTCTGTCAGTTAACTTTTCCCTTCTTTCTTAACAAAACAGCAGCTTGCTATGCAATGACAATCAACATAACAAGGATTGCCAGTTAAAGTTTCACACTCTTCTTTAACAAAGCATTAACTTGCTATGAACTAACAATCAACATAACAAGTCCTGTCAGTTAACCTTTCCCTTCTTTCTTGACTGAACAACGACTTGCTATGTACTAACATTTCGTTTTGATTTCAATTACTTTTACCCAATATAGAATAATAATGTATTTTACACTTCAACATACAAAAAAGACCCGGATGAAATTTCGTCCGGGTCTTTTTTTTGATTAAAATTAAGCCATTAATCTTGATTTTTCACGAGCTGCTTTGTTGGCTTTGAAAATTCCTTTAGTGACTGATTTGTCCACTAAACTAACAGCGGTATTAATTAAGACATCTTTATCTTTAGCTGCTTCTTTTTTAGCTAATAAAGCTTTTTTGATTGCAGTTTTGACTTGTGATTTAAACGCTTTGTTTGCTAATCTTGATTTTTCATTTGTTAAAATACGTTTTTTTTGCGATTTGATATTTGCCATTCTTTTCACCTCGACATTCATTTGTTCATAAAAGCATACATAAAGAGTATATAGGAAAATTAAAATTAAAACTATAAAATGGTTAAAAATTTAATAAAATATACATAGAGAAATAGGTGGAAATCATGTTTTTAATTTATGGTGAAGACGAGTATGTCTTAAAAAAACAGGTCGACAAAATTGTTGCCAAAGTCCAAGAACAATCAGAATTAACATATTACGAGTATTCGTTACTCGAACAGGACTGAGAAAAGATCAAACTAGAGATTAATACAGTTGATTTTTTCAGTAGTGGAAAGGTCTTTGTCTTAAAGGACGCTTATTTTCTAACCGATAAAACCGTCAAAAACGGTCCGAACTTTAAGGCCGATGATGTGAAAGCCATTATCGAACACCATTTACCTGATGTCACTATTATCTTTACCGTCCCGTACGCTAAAATTTCAAAACGCACAAACATCGCAAAATTTGTCCAAGAACACGTGAAAGTGATTCCGGCGCTTGTGCCCAGCGCCCAACAAATTCAGGCGCAAATTATCCGGAAATTAGAAAGCAACAATATTGCATATGACGACGAGGCTATTCCGTATCTGGTGGCAAAACTACCAACGAATCTCGCCGTTATTCAAGTGGAGTTAAATAAACTAAGCAAAATAAAGGGGTGTCTGACAACAGAAGTTGTCGATAACGTTGTCACCAAATTCTTTGATTATGATGTTTTTGAATTGTCCAAAACCTTAATCG
>JALAGN010000051.1 GCA_022712415.1 Spiroplasma sp.
ATTGCATAAACAAATTAAATATTTTGTTTTAGGATTTATTAATAAAATTAAAAATGGTTTTAACACTGCAGATGTAATTGTTGATAAAAATAACTTGGAATTTGAGGTGCAAACAGAGAAACAAACACAACTTGATTCACAATTAAGTTCATTTGAAGATGAAGTATCATTAAACTCATTTTCAGAAATCGTCGCTCGTTTTAAAAACATGAAGAAGGCGTCGACGCCACCTTCTTTTCTATTTTAAATAATCGTTAATATAAATTTTTAAATTAGAGGAGAGAAAAAAACATGAAAAAATTATTAAACGTTCTTGGTGCCGTTTTAATTTTAGGTTCTTCAACAACAGCTGTCGCTGCTTGTGGGGGAAAACCAAAAGGAAACGATGATGCCAATTTAACAGATTTACAAAAAAACATGCTTTCAGGAGCAGAATTCATGACCAAAGTGATTTTAGCGGGACGCCATGAAAATTTAAACTATAACGTGAACGAAGTGCTGTCTACATTTATGGCACCAATTTCAACACTATCGAACATACCATTAAATTATAATTTTGATGGTAAACCAGTTGATTTAGCAAGTGGAATCCAAAACTATAAAAACGTTTTGGCACCACAAATGTCAACATGAGATCAAGATAACTTTGCTGGATTTTATGCAAGTTACGTAATGGGAATGTATGACAACAAATTCTATCAAGATTACTGAGCTAATGATAATGGATATTTTAAAGACACAATTAGCGCAGACGGCGATTATGGAGTCAACCAAGCAGATAAAAATGCCGATGGATTCGCTGCTGGTCTAACAAGCTGAGACTTGTCAAAAGATAAAGAAAGAAGAGAGTTGGCTTGAGGAATCCAAGATACCGGGCCATTAACTAACTACTTATTAAATGATGGTTTAGATGGTGGATATCCGGATGATACCTCAGGAACAGCGAATCCAAATAATCCAGCTTCGAAAAGTACCGGAGGAACAAACGCGAGTGGTTACTTATTCTATAATTCACAAGTAGCGTCGTCAAGAGGATACTTGAATGGAATGTTTGATGATAATTCATATAACAATAAGTTGAATACAAATAAATTAGTTGACCAATCAGATAAACTAACTCACGGAGTTCCGAACGACTCAGCTTGAACAAGTGCTGAGTTAGAAGACGGAACACAATTTGGTGAATCAGGGGCATTGATTGCTAAAACAGCTGGTAATTTAAATATAAATGGATACTCAACATCATATACAGGTTTACTAAATATGGTTTCTGAATCAGAATCAGGAGCAGCGGTTCTTGGTAAATTTCTAGATGGAATTTTCCCAATCCTGAGAGATAATGGTTCTTCATCAACTGTGCAAAGTGCAGGATTTAAATTATGAAGTTCACCATTGGCGGGGTTATATCAAAGAAATCAAACCGACGGTGAACAAGGTTACTATAAAGATGGTGTTTTAGACATACTTAGAAGTTTAGATGATACTGTAACTTGAGAAAAATTTAACACAGTTAAAGCACCACTTGCATCCGTAAAACCAATAAATAGTGTATTTACTAATCCAGAAGATGCCACTGTGGCTGCAGACTTAATTGATCAAATCTGCACTTCTTTTGAAAAAGCGTCTGCTGATAAACAAAAAGAATTCTATGATAAAGCATTAAGTGCCACAGAAGGTAGTGACGGAAAATACAGTTACGGAATATTAACAGATGGTATGAAGTCTATGGTAATTAATAAATCAAGTATCCCAGCTGATTCATGAACGAAAATTGCCGGTGCTAATAACGGACAAGGTGGAATAAACTTATTACACGCTGTTTCAAGAGCGGTTCGCGCAACATATACTTTTAAAGACCAAGTTGATAAAGTTACAGAAAAATATGGTAAAAAACAATATAAACGTTTAACAACTGGTGAACGTAATGATTACCTAAAAATGTTAGGATGAGATGGAACCAAATTTAAAAAAGACAGTCTTTTAAAAGATGCCTATGACACTTTAAAAACTGAAAAAGGTTCGTCAGAATTTTCAGCATTATTAGGTGAATTTGCTAATATCACATCAAACCAAATGAAAGATCCTCATAGTGAATTAATTCAATATATGACTGGGGACGGTTATTGAAAAGATTCTGATGTTAAAATTTCGGTTAAAGATAACAAACAAATCGATGGTAAAATGACATTTACATTAGATTACAACGGAGTAGGAGATACTACTTCAAATGCCGACAAACAAACTTCTGAAATTGACCCAAGTCAAAAATTCAATCCTTACCAAACTATTCTTGATTATCAAGATGATAAATTAAGTGTTGACGCAAAAAATATGATTGATAAAGATAAAATCTCAGGAAAAGTTCTAGGAGCTGAACAACTTAATATGGACGATGACGCTTTAAAAGCTTATGATGGAACTGGAATGTTGATCAACATGAAACCAACACACCACCAATACAAAGTATCGTGAGAAAATGTTGGGGATTCAGAACATCCTTATTGAGTAATTACAAGTATTCATTCCTTCAATGATAAAGGTGAAGAATTCTATAATATTTATTAATTTCATATTTATCTATATAATCATTTAAAAGAGTTTTTAAAAACTCTTTTTTTATTTGAGGAGGAAGTAGCATGATAGTGACAATTTTAGGGTGATTAGCAGCCGGATTTAGTATTGCTTTTTTAGTTCCACAAATTATTAAAGTCCTTGTAAATAAGCGAGCACGGGACTTAAGTTTAATTGCGAACTGTATTACTTTTGTCGGGGGAGCATCGTGAGGAATTTACGGGGTTTTAAGTCATAATCCACAAGTGGAAGCAACCAATTTTACCGTTTCTTTAATGGCTGTGATTCTCATTGTTTATCAAGCAATGTGAATTGCCAAAAATAAAGCGGAATGAAATGTCTATAAAAATATGAAGAAAATTAATCAATTAAATGTAACAGAATTAAAACAAGCAATTAAAGCGGCAAAAGAGGAGTTGAATCACGATGGCAAATAATTTAGATTCAGGATTATTAATTTTTACTTTTGTGCTTGGCATTGTTAATTCCGTTGTCACAGCGATTCGAGAAATTCCGCAATTAGTTAAACTAATCCGTACCAAATCAGGAGAAGATATATCCCAAATTTCTAATATCCTCATTATTACATATAGTATTTTTTGAATTGCGTTCGGAGCATTAATTCAAGATTATATTTTAGTTGCAACGAGCGTCTTTATCATTGCTTCAACCATTGTCATTATGGTTTTAAAAGTGATCTACCGTGAAAAAACAGCAGACCAAGAAGAACGAAAAGTCCTTCGTCGTGAATTAATTGCTTTAAAAATTGCGATTGAAAAACAAAAAATGGAAAATATTCAAAAGTAAAAAACAACAAATCACGAGATTTTGCTTGTATAATTAAAACAATGTGAGGTGAAGCGACATGAACAAAAAATCAATCATTAAATTTGTCTTTGCGCTCTTATTCGCCTTTATTTTAATGTTTACATTACAAACTATTTTTGGTAATCGCTGTTCAAGTTATGGTGTTGTTAGTTTCTTAACACTAACTATCCTTGTTGTGGCCTCAATTTCATATGTTGCCGCTTCTTTAATTGTGCGAATCTTGGCAAAAAGAAATGTGCTAAAATCAGCTGCAATTTTACAAAATACCAAATATTCCTATGAAGTTATTAAAATTTTAATTGTCGCATTACCATTAATTATCTTTGTTTACTTTAATACTTTTTTTGCCTTATTTATTCGCATTGTGAATGGAAGTAGTTTAATTCAAGGTCTTGTCATTACGACTGGGATTTTAGTGGTCAATTCTTTAATTTTAATTGTTGCAACTTTAATTGCGTACAAAAAAATAGTCAACGACAAACTTTTACCAGAAGATTGAAATGAACTATTTTTCTGAGAAATTGCTCGTGTGGAAGTGATTGGAAAATCATCAATTAATGTCAATAAAAAAATTGTGACTTATACTTTTAAAGAACAAGCTGTCAAACAAGTGACAGAATTGTTTGAATGTCGAATTAATGTCCAAAAACAAATTATTATTAGTGAATCATTAAGAACCTCGAATCCACCGTTAGCGCCTTTAAATTAAACACATTTTAAAGGAGGAGAAAATAAATGCGTGGAATCAAATTATTGATTAAAAATGCCTTTCGTTCAGCATGACGAAATATTTATCAAATTTTTGGTTTATCTACTTTAATTTTATTAGTTTCAGTTATTTCTTCGTTGATTCTTTCAACATCAGGAGCAATTATTGGAGCAAATAATGATTTAAAACATGACTCAAATTTACGTGATGTTGTCGTGCAAGTCGACAATGCGAAATTACGAGTAAGTAGTGAAGAAGCCAAAAAACTGGATGTTGATTGAACAACAGCCCAAGAAATTTATCAACAACGTGAAATTGAAGAAGCAATTAAAGCCCTAGCCCAAGAAAATGGGGTGGCGCCTGATGCCATTCAATGATCACGAACTGAAGGTCGTACTTTTACCGAAATTAAAAACGGAAATAATGATCTCCAAATTAAAACCATTGCTAAATATAGTGACAACGTTTTAATGAGTCAAAACTCA
>JALAGN010000052.1 GCA_022712415.1 Spiroplasma sp.
GTCTTCACTGTTGGGGCATGAATTTGATGAAACCTAATGTTCCGTAAAATTATTAATTTCGTTTCGGAATTAACTATTGGGGTTCTTGATGAAGAAGATCGTAAACGTCTCTTGGAAATCTACAAATTATTTGCAACAGTTCCATTACTAATCAACATCGTTGTCCGCGAAAGTGGTTCACCAGCGAAATGAGATAAAGAAAATACACCAGAAGTTAATGAATTGATTCGTCAATCAAACCAACGTCTAAAAGAAATGAAAGCTGAGAAAAAAAGAAACAAACGTAGATAAGCGATTTGTTTTCTGCCAACAAAGCCAAAACCAAGCCTTCTAATAGGGAAAAGATAAATTCAACATTTTAGAGGTTAATTTGTGCACCAGCATATGCTGGTGTTTTTTAATTCAACCGCTTTTGTGTTCTTTTGTCTTTGAATTAAATTATGAATAAAAAAAACGGCATTTCTGCCGCATTCTGCAAACTGGTGCAGTAGTCCTAAAACCTCTTTGTTGATTAATCAACCCGATTACATTCATTATACATTAACTCATCAAAAAATCATAATTTATTTTTTTCCTAGGGAAAAGAATTCTACACTTTCAAAAAAGAGGAAGATCGAACTTACTTTTCTGATTGATACCGATTCGCTTTCATTATTTTTACATTTTTTTCTCATTACTTGAAAAATAGGATAATATAAGGAAAAAAGGAAGTGCAGTTATGTTCAAATTAAAAGAATTAAAAACATTGTTTAATATTTTGCTCGATATTTATTTGTTTTCGATTTTAGTGACCGGTTTACTTCTTCCTGTCAGACCGGAATTAATTGAATACAGCATTTCAATCGTTTTCCCGATTGCGATCATTTATAGTTTCTTTAGTTTTTGAATTAAACTAAACAAAAAAACAACACAAGCGAAATTACACCTAACAACTGCAAATACTTTCACTATCGGTATTTTTATTTTCATTATCTTTACTAAAATGATGTTCTTAGGGTTTGGACATTATGATATATTAACTGACAAAATCACATATGGAAATGATTACGATATCTTTTATGCACGTCTTGACGCTGCTGTCTCGGTAATCTCAATCCAATACTTACTGGGATTTGCTTTATACTACTTAATTTTAATTAAAATGCGTAAAATGATTATTGTCACTAATAACCAATTAATTTATAATGCCGTGTCGCAATACGCACCACTTGTGTTATTTGCTGATGAATGTGACGAAGTCGAAATCGAAAACGACCTAGAAGCTGAACAAACAACAATTGATAAAGCACGTCAAACCTTTTTCCGTGAAAGTGAAATTTTAAATATCTCCCGTCAAAGTGAAATGGCTTTGATCCACAAAATGGAGTTTGATCCACCTCATAATTAGGGCATCTTTTCTTATGCAACAATAAGAATTTTTAGTGCGCCATAACAGATTATGAGAAAGGAAAAAACATTATGGAAGACATAATTAAAATTGAAAAGCTAACCAAAAGCTATAAAAATGGGCATGGTATCTTTGATATCAATTTAGCAGTCCGCAAAGGAGAGGTGTTTGGATACTTGGGACCAAATGGTGCCGGAAAATCAACAACCATTCGCCACATCCTTGGATTTATTAAACCAAACGAAGGAAAAACCACCATTGACGGGATGGATGCTTGAAAAAAAGCAAGCAAAATTCATGCGCGTCTTGGCTACATTCCAGGTGAAATCGCAATGCCGGAATTTATGACCGGAACTGAATTCATTCGTTATATCTTTAAATTACGTAAAATGAAAGACTGAAGTATCGTGGAAAACATGATTACCTTCTGAGAGTTTGACCCCAACGTTAAAATCAAACGTATGTCAAAAGGGATGAAACAAAAAGTTGGTCTAATCGTGGCTTTTATGCACAACCCGGATTTCTTAATTTTGGATGAACCAACCAGTGGTCTTGATCCGTTAATGCAAGATAAATTCGTGAAATTAATTCAAAAATCAAAAGCAGAAGGAAAAACAATCATCATGAGTTCACACATTTTTCAAGAAATTGAAAAAACCTGTGACCGTGTTGCCGTGATTAAAAACGGTCGTATCATTTCGCAAGTTGATATGAAAGAAATTACTTTCCACGAAAACAAAGTTTTTGACGTGCAGTTTAAAAATCAAGCTGACTTTGAAAACATTACAATTCCAGGGGCAACCATCATGGATAAAAATACCAAATGAAAAGCTGTTAAGTTCTCAATTAAATCAAACGACATTAACAACTTCATAAAAACACTATCAAAATACGACCTGCAATTTATGAGGGAAATTCCATTTACATTAGAAGAATACTTTATGAAATTCTATGGTTCTGATGATGAAAAGGGGGAAGCAAAAAATGTTTAATATCCACATTTTTAATAAAACTGCACGCTCAAATGTCGCGTTATGAATTATCTTAATGATTCTGCCAGCAGTTTTTGTCAATATCATTGTTATCGTTATGAAAATGAACATCGCTGACGGACAATCTGTCGCACAAGTATCAAAAATTCTTGATATGGGAGTCTTTACTTCAATGGGATTTGAAATCGTCTTAATTTATATTATTATTGTTGCCAACAAACTAGTGGCGTCAGAAGTACAAAGCGGGGCAATTACATATGTCGCAACTTCGTCAGTTCCGCGTCGTGGTATCATCTCAACTAAAATCTATTTCTTTGTTGGGTCATTATTTGTTGGATTCTTCGTGGTCCTTGTCTTAACTGCACCCGTCATTGGGGCAATGCAAGATAGTTTAGATATTTCCCTTGGTGGTTATGTCCTAAAACTATTTGGAATGTTCTTATTATTATTTGCGACATCAAGTATTTCATTCATGGCGTCGTCATTCTTTAACAAATCAGTGTGATCATTTTTAGTCGGAGCAGGTGTTCCTATCTTCTTCTTCTTAATGAACACATTATCATCAATTAATTCAGCGATGGAACCAATTAAATACTTATCACTAAATACTTTATTCACCGATGCAGCAATGCTAGCGGATGGTAAAAGTTTAGGAATGGGTGCAATGGGTCCAATTAAACTACAAGTCGCCAACAGCAATGTTGGGGGATGAATCGGTCAATATCTAGCACTAACTATCTTTGGTGTTGGAATGTACATTGGTTCAAGCTACATCTTTGTAAAAAAAGATTTACCATTATAAAATTATGCAACTTATCATGTCGTGTCGTCACAACATGAAATGACAAAAAGAAAACTCCGAATTCAACTTCGGAGTTTTTCTATTTTTTATTTAAAATAACGGGAATGATAAGCGGATTTCTTTTTTTAACCCGGAAGATATAAGGTGATAATGATTCTTTGACCGCATTTTTGATCCCACCAAAAGTTGGTTTTGGTGAATTTAGAACACCAGTCACAGCGTCAGAAACAATACTGATGATTTCAGAAATGGTTGAGGCGCTATCTTTAACGTAGAAACTTCCACGTGAAATAATTCTTGGATTAGCAGTTAGTTTGTTTTTTTGTGAATCAATTGAAATAATCACGGCAATTAAACCGTCACGACTCAAGATGTTTCGTTCACGAATCACATTATTTGCTTGTCCTGATAAATCTTTTCCGTCAATAAAGACAGCATCCGCTTCAACACGTTTTCCGATTGTGGCAGCGCCATTATGCATAACGATTTTGTCACCGTTGGCAACAACAAAGACGTTTTGTGGTTTTACATTCACTTTTGTGGCTGTTTCACCGTGTGTTTTTAACATACGATACTCACCGTGCATGGGCATAAAGAATTTTGGTTTTAAAAGAGTGAATAAAACTTTTTGTTCTTCTTGACTGGCGTGTCCGGAAGTATGGATTCGGTTTTCTGGTCCATTTTCAATTACAATCGCACCGAGACGTGATAGTTTGTTGACGATTAATTCAACGTCAGCACGGTTCCCGGGAATTGGTGATGATGACAGAATGACAGTATCACCAGGAATAAGAGAAACGTTCGGAAACTCGTTTCGTGAAATACGCGATAGAGCGGCCATTGGTTCACCTTGTGATCCAGTACATAAAATCATGATTTGGTTTTTTGGATAGTTGTCAATGTCACTGGCTTTAATAAACATTTTGTCGTTGATTTCCATATGTCCCATTTGGCGAATGATTTTAATAATTCGCTCAATACTACGACCTAAAATGGCAATTCGACGACCATATTTATTTGCAATCTCAACGATATGTTGTAAACGGTGAACGTTTGAGGCAAAGGATGAAATGATAATGCGACCTTTCGCTTTTAAGAAGAGGTTATTGATGTTGGCAATAACTTTTTTTTCGTCCAAAGTGTAACCTTCGACTTCAGCGTTGGTAGAGTCGGCCATTAATAGTTCGACACCTTCTTTACCAAATTCAGCTAATTTACCAATGTTGGCATTGTGTCCCAATGGTGTTCAGTCAAATTTGTAATCTCCAGTTGAGAAGATGGCGCCATTTGGTGTTTCAACACGAATCCCGAATGAATCAGGAATCGAGTGGTTGATAGCACAAAACTCAATTTTAAAGTGTTTTGTAGCATAAATGTCGTCTGGTTCGTAATCACGAACAACAGTTGCGTCTTGAAGTTTGAATTCTTTAATACGATCACGAATTAAAGCGGCAGCCAATGGGGGTGCATAAATCACCGGAACAGTCACATTTTGTAATAAATATGGAATTCCTCCGATGTGGTCTTCGTGACCATGGGTAATAAAGAGTCCTTTTAATTTGGCTTTATTTTCCACTAAGTACGAGTAGTCAGGCACAACGGCGCTAACTCCTAATTGGGTTGAGTTCGGAAATTTAACCCCGGCATCAAGCATAATGATTTCATCATCATATTCAATACAGTAAGTGTTTTTCCCGATTTCTTCTAAACCACCAAGGGCAAAAATACTTGTGGGGTGAGGGGCATCGTATATTTTTATCTTAATAACCTCTTTTTTAACCTCAATTTTTTTTACTTCAATTCTTTTTTCAAGTTCACTGACAAGCGTCGAAACCTGGATATTCTTGTTTTCTGTCATTATCTCTATGTCCTTTCATTATGGTATTAATTAAATGATTGTATTGTTCTGAAAAAAATTAATCGATAGATATATTCTATCAAAATTTTTATCAGAAGTGCAAAAAAGGCAAAAAGAATCAAAAATCCTAACTGGTTAACAGTTAGGATTAAACAAAGATTCATTCTTTTTCAAAATAGTTTTCGTCTTTTGCATCAATGTGATCATAGTACAGCTTCCCGTGATTATGGTCAATCTCATGTTGAAAAACAATCGCACGATAACCGCGCAGTGTTAAGTTGACTTCTTCACGCGTGAAGTAATCATAAGCAGTCACTTCGATTTTGTAACTCCGCGGAACATTACCGCTTTGGTCGACATCAACACTCAAGCAACCTTCACCACCATCTAAACAAGCAATTTGAGTGCTTTTAGCGGTAATAACCGGATTAATCATCGCGTATTCCTCGGCATCACTCCCTTTTCACTCAAAGCGAGCAAAAAACATATTGGTATTAGAACCAATTTGGGGGGCGGCTAAACCAACGGCTGGTCGTAAGTAGTCGCCGTTAGATTTAAAGTTCAAGGTTGAATCCTGACTTCAACGGACAAAATCAATTAATTTTTGCATCACAAGTTCGTTTTCTGGTGATAACGGTAGAGCGACATTGGATGATTTGCCACGAATAATGTCGGGATGTGAAACGTCTTTGCAAAGTCAAGCATTTGTTGGCTTTTCGCTTTGTAATAAGTCTTTTTCGGGATCTAATTTCATTGGGTACACCTCACCAAATAATTTTAACCAATTTTTTCTTAAAAGTAATTAAATTTTGGATATAATCAAAATAGGTTGGTGAATTACCATGAAGGTTATTTCAGGAAAATATCGAGGGCGTCAACTTATTGCATTAGAAGGGCGAAATACACGACCAACAAGTGCGAGAGTAAAAGAAGATATGTTTAATATTTTATCAAATTGATTTATATATGAGGGCAAAACAAGTTTAGATTTATTCGGTGGATCCGGCGCACTATCAATTGAGGGTCTGTCACGCGGAATTAAATATGCATATATCAACGATTTGAGCGGAGCTGCGATAAAAATTATTAAAAAGAACCTACGAGATATTACGACGAACGAGTACGAAATATTTCAATGAGATTTTAAGCGAGTTTTAAAACATTTAGGTGATTTAGGGAAAAAGGTTGATTTAATTTATTTGGATCCGCCGTTTCCGCATCCCGAGTACTATTACGAATTCTTTACGCTTTTGGCGGAAAATGAGATTCTCAATCAGTACGGCATTGTTTTAACAGAAGCACCAATGGTTTTAGATGAAACCAAAGTGCCAAAGCTGAAATTATTAAAATTTAAAGACTTAAAAAACAAGTATCTTTATTTATACAGATTGGAGGACTAATAACATGGGAAATCAAAAAGGAAAAATCATCATTCTTTCAGGACCATCAGGAGTTGGAAAAGGGAGCGTGAATCGTGAATTAGAAAAAGATAAATCGTTACATTTAAAATATTCTGTTTCGATGACAACACGTGCCCAACGACCGGGTGAAGTAGAAGGGGTCAACTATTTTTTTGTTGACCGCGATACATTTGAAGATGCCATTCAACACGGTGAATTGGTGGAATATGCTGAATTTATTGGAAACTACTATGGAACACCAAGAAAATTCATTAATGAAGAAATTGCCAACGGCAAAAACGTCATCTTAGAAATTGAAGTTAAAGGGGCAACACAAGTGTTAAACCGTGAAAACCCTAAAAGCTTGGTTTCAATTTTCTTAATGCCACCATCGTTGGCAAAACTAGAAGAACGCTTACGTCTTCGTGGAACTGAAGGGGACGACGTGATTAAACAACGTTTGGATAAAGCGTTAATTGAAATTCCGTTGAAACATAAGTATAAATATGTGATTGAGAATGATTCGGTTGAAAATGCCGTGGCCAAAATTAAGGATGTTCTTTTAAAAGAAGGAACCCTTGATTTATCAGCAAAAGAAAGTTACTTCTACAAAACGCGTACGCAAGTTGAAAAAATCATTAAAAGTCGTTATGCGTTCATCATTAATAACTGACGCCAAAATGTGTTGGATATCGAAGGTAAAATTACAGTGCCGGATGATTTTGATTTCACCACTTATTTGGTTGATCTCTTATCGAACCGAATTTACCACTACGTTCTAGCCAATGGACCAATTAATGAGTTGGATGACGAAGACTTTGTTAAGGGAATTCTAGAACACTTTATGCTTGATGTCGATTTCTTCAGTATTGAACAAAGAAACTTTGAAAACGATGAAAAACAATAATCGTCTCTTAGCATGAGAAATTACACATGCCGTTGTTTTCAAGGGCAAGTATTCCAATTTATTATTACAAAACTTGAAAAATATGAACGCCGTGTCTGAAAATGATATGGCGTTTATTACTAAACTGGTTTATACAACCATTCAATACAAAATCTATTTGGAATATGTGGTTAACAAATTGATCGACGATGTTCAGACTGATGAAAAGATAAAAACCCTTTTATGAATGGCGACTTGTGAGTTCTATTTTTTAGAAAAACCAATCTATGCAGTAACAAATGAATATGTTGAACTCGCTAAATCAATGAGTGAGAAACTAGCTGGTTTAGTTAACAAAGTTTTAAAAAACTTATTTAATGATAAAAAACTCTTTAATGTCGATATTAAGAATAAGAAAAATGTCCTTCCGTTAAAAAACGGAATGGCCTTTTGAATGTACCAAAAATTTGTGAACGATTATGGGGCAAAAGTGGCGGACCAAATTATTGAAAATGTTAATTGTGAAAAAAGTAAATCATTTCGCATTAACACAATCAAAATGAGTGAAAAACAATTTTACGAAACTTTTAATATGGATTACGATTTTAAACCGTCAAAGATTGCTAAAAGTTGTTTCACAACAAAACTCAATCTCATTAATACTCCCATTTTTCAAGAGGGTTTAATTTATGCTCAAGATCAATGCTCAGTTTTGACAGGGCAAATTGCTAATCCACAACCCAACTCGAAAGTACTGGATATGTGCAGCGCTCCCGGCGGGAAGTTAACTCATTTAGCGGCGTTGATGCAAAATACCGGAGAACTCTACGGAAACGAAATTAATCCAGCAAAACTAAAACTCATTAATGAGAATTTAATTCGGCTAGGGGTAACTAATTGTCAGATTAGCAATCTTGATGCACTTTTAATTAAGGAAAATAATTTTGATACTATTCTTCTTGATGCTCCTTGTTCGGGGTTGGGCGTGATGAAATCAAAACCCGAAATCCGCATTAAAAAACCAGCTGAAATTTTAGGACCAGAATTAGTTGCTATTCAAAGCAAACTGCTTGATAAAGCAGATGATTTACTGAAAAAAGGCGGACACTTAATTTATTCAACGTGCACAATTAATAAGGATGAGAACGCTAATCAAATTCGTAAATTTTTAACACGACATAAGGACTACCAAATCCTTGAAGAACACCAATTTTTTGGATATGAATATCAAACGGACGGCTTTTATATTTGTAAATTACAAAAGAACAATTAACATTTTTAAAAAGTTAAAATTTGATGTCCTATTTTGCATTTTTTCTGCGTTAAAC
>JALAGN010000053.1 GCA_022712415.1 Spiroplasma sp.
AATTATAACTATTGTCTTGGTCTGCTTTATAATATGTATTAAATTGGTAATTAAGCCCTGGATATTGGGTATTAACATTGAATGGTGCGTGAACGTTATTTCCACTTGACATCGCTGTTAAACTTGATTTAAATTCTCAAGCTCCACGATAAGTGTTCAATAAATCAATTAAACCAGAAACTAATGCTTCTAATTTTAAGTAATTGTCATCATTGTTTCATTTTTTGCACGAAAATCCTTTATTTTTTCCTAATATTTCAATTCCAGAAATGAAGTTTTCTTTGAATCCATCAAAGTCGTCTTCTCTCACACTACTGTTTGACCCATAATTATCTTCAGATCAAAATTCAATATTATTCGCGATATCTCGTGAATCGGCATATTCATCAGTTGAAAGTTTTGTTGCTACATCAGTAAACGCAGTTAAAATTCCACCTAATCCATCAAGATCATCTGCCCCAACAGCTACTCCGTCACTTGTGTATAACGGTAAACCGTATTGGATTAATCAGTTAAACATTGGATTAATGCCATCTAGATCATCTTCACCGCCGCTGTTATAACCATCGTTAAAAGAACTTTCAAATCATTGAACTGTTCCTTCTTCATCTTGAACTTGTCTTTGGACACTATCTAAAAATTGGCTATCATCAATAATTTCGCTAGTTAAATCAGAATCATTTGTTACATCTAAGAATTTAATCATGTATTCTGAAATCATACTTGCTCCGAGGATATGATTTTCCTTATATTCAGTTGTTTTCTCAATTGGTTTTTTACCACTATGAGCAGTAAAAGCACCAATCATTGAATTAATCATCGGAGCAATAAACATTACTATTCCAGTGAAAATACATAGTACCACTCCTGCTGCCATTTTTGCCAATGACATTCAAGCCGCAAAGATGGCCAGGAAGAATAATCCCATAAAGTAGTTAGCTAATGCTGGTGTTAATTGAAATAAAATAAATAATTTTCTTGAAGGTCCAGCCATTCCTAACAATGAAAAGACAACTGTAAATGAAACATAAGTCGCAATCACAGCATAGGCCACTAAAATTCGCATCATAAATGTTTGCAATGACGGAATCCCAGCACGAAGTTCAATATTGTGAACCCCTTTATCGTGTTGTGAGCGGAATAAATACGCACAAACAAGCGCGATAAAGACCACAAAAAAGAAGGTGCAGACAACAATTCGAATCGCAGTAAAGACAACAGCAATTTCCATTGGCACAAAGGCACCAATAATGGTAAAGATCGCATAAATTAAAACTCACACAATCCCCAGTGACATCCCTGATTTGTTTTTAAAAGCAAGTTTTAAGTTAATATGAAAAAGAACACCAAGGTTTTTTCACATCACAGGTGATGTTTTCTTTTCACGCTTTTGTTTTGCTGCAACGGGTGCAGCCGGCGTGATTTTATCTAAGTTTTCCATTAGTTGTTCCCCTTTCATACACATCTTTTAGCGGTTTTAAGTTGATAATTTTTGGATTGGAATATTTACGGTAAATATCAATCATTTTTTCTGTTTTGTTATTAAATGCTTCGTCGTAGACGATTTTCCCGTTGGCAATTAAGACCAAGTGGTTCGCAATTTCTTGTAGTTCTTCAATAATGTGCGAAGTAATCAAAATTGTTACTCCGAAGTTATTCAATTCTTTTAAAATATCGATGAATTCAATTTTAGATTCTACATCTAAGTTGGCAGTTGGTTCATCAAGTAAAATATATTTCGGACGACGAATTAGAACAGTCGCCATAATGGCACGTTTTTTTAATCCAGCACTTAATTCTTTCATTTGTTTATTAATGTGCGGTTCTAATTCCAACATCGAATAAATATCAATTGAGTTAATTTTGTATTCTTCATGGCTAATCCCATTGGCAGCACAAAGATAACGAACATATTCATCAATTGTCATATCCAACGGAATGTTATTTGAATCGGGAAAGAACGATAGTTTTTGTAAACGGTTGTTCTTATGCAATTCTTTACCATCAATGTAGATTGTTCCCCCAGTGAGGCGGACCTCCCCAAAGATCGCTTTAATGGTTGTTGTTTTTCCTGCTCCGTTATCACCGACAAAGGCAACGATATCACCATCATTAATCGTAAACGAAACATTTCTAATCCCTTGACCAATTTCTTTTTTTCTTCCAAAAATTCTGGTCATATTTTCCAATTTAATCATTAATCTTACTCCTTTCTATAAGGATAACATACAACGACGCAAAAAATCGCCTAATTTATGTTACCACCACAACGATATAAAAAAAATGGGTTTAAAAAACCCATTTTTATAAAGTGATGCTTGATTATAATTCTGGCGGAAGCGGTCCGTAAAGATCGTAATATCTTTTAACGGTATGACGAAGTTCTTTTACTTCTGCTTCTAGTGATTCCACTCGTTGCATTAATGTTTGAACTTGTTGCGTCAATACGGCAATCTGTGCCGCTTGAGCGGCAATGATTTTGTCTTGTTCATCAATTCGTGCAGCTTGAGCGGCAATGATTTTGTTTTGTTTTGCAATTGTATCTTTCATTCCAAAATATTCACTTCTAAGAATTGTGATCGTATCACCAGTATGAATTCTTGGTTTTCTGTGAATATGAGGAAATTGATCGAGATATTGATTCATGAAATTTTTCATATCCTTTCTAACTAGACATCATTTTCTAAATGACATAGTGGCATTTTTTACAAATTCTGGGACATCTTCAATTGGTGTTGACCCTTTACTTGAAATGGTTCCGTTTGCTTTTATTCGATAATTTATTGTACAATCCATATTATACACCTTCTCCCCGGGGAAAATTACCATCCCCTTAGTAATACGTAAAAAATGCAAGAAAAGTGCCAAAAAATAAAAATTTCTAAATTGTATCTTAAATACATAATAAAGAGTATTTATTGCGTGAGTTTATCCCCCTATTTTGCTAATGGAGCAAATAAAAAAACTCGCCAAAACGAGTTTTAAGTTGCTATCAAATGGCGGAGAGTCAGGGATTCGAACCCTGGGTCCCGTGAAGGACAATAGTTTTCGAGACTACCTCATTCGGCCACTCTGACAACTCTCCATAACTTTTTTATTTTAATACAAAATTGGGAGTTTTAAAGGAAAAATTATAAAGAAAAAAATGAGTTACTAAGACTCATTTTCTCAAAAATTAACCTGTATAATTGCGTTACCATCTGCATCAACAAACGGAGGCAAATATTTTGCAAGATTGGTTAAATCCCATATTCCAGTTTCGTTATCTCAAACTATTTCATCCACTGTAATGTCTAACTGATAACAATAGTTGACAAAATCTTTTAAGACTTCTTTTCGTTCATCTTCATTTTTAGTTGAATCTTTTTTAAGGAAATCCGCTCTTTCTCTAATTTCATTAGCTAAATCAGAATTATTAGAATCAAATTGCGGGTCTTGATCTTCATGATTCGCAATTCAAATGGCTTTTAACAAACCAATATTATTAGTTCCATTAATTTTAAATTGTGTCGCAATTTTGTAAGACACCATTCGATGAACTGTTTCATTAAAAATTTCATTGCCAGATAGCATGGCATTTAAATTGATCTCCCAATCCGACTTTTCTGCGTCAACCGGAACGATGTCATTACATACTAGGTCACTTATTTTTAAATCAGCATTACTAGCACCTTTCCCATTACCGTCGTCAAATGAATTATTCAATTCTTTAATTATATTTTGCATTTCGTTGCTGTCTTTAACAGTTGCTATAATTTTTTCATTTGTAAAATTATTAATATTCTTTTTATCACTGAAAAATCCAGTCGTTTCATCATAAGGAATGACTGCTTCAATTGGGTCAACCAAATTGTTAAAATTAGTAACAGCAGCATTGACGGCATCTTTGTCATTTTGGCTATATTCATAATCAACTAACAATCAAGGTACTTCAATATCATCAAAACTGATTCCATCAATTACAACATCTTTTAATACAAGATAATTTTTTGTATCTTGCTCATTATTCATTTTTAGTTCAATTGAAAAATCAATCTTAAAATTATCACTATTATAGCTATTAGCTTCATTTAAAAAGTATTCTAACAATTCTGCTTGATTATCATTGAAATAACTTTGATAATCAAATGTATCTCAAACGTGATTCATTGCACGAGAATCAACTTGTGTTGTATAAACTTTTTTCATCTTTGTTGTTCATAAATAATTGAATTCATGCACATAATATTCGTGATCATAGTGTGTCTCATTATCACTTGGGTCGGCATGACATGCCACCAAAGTTGATGTTGAACTGGTAATAACACATAACGATAAAATCGAATAAATTAATTTTTTCATACCTACCCCCTTCTATTTTTATAAAAAATTTTAACTATTTGTTAATTTAATATTATTAATAATATATCCATTATCAATTGTTTTTCATGCAGCAACATAACCACTAATTAAAACTTTAATTTGTAATCGACCATCATTTGTGAATTGTTCTTGCATTTCAACATACACAGAATGGAATGCGTCTTTTCAAGAATCA
>JALAGN010000054.1 GCA_022712415.1 Spiroplasma sp.
ATTTAATAAATTTTTCAAGTGACATGTAAAGTTTTTTTCGCGACGGTTCGTCCATAAAAAAGTCTTTATGTTTTTTTAAAGCATCATAAATTTCGAATAAAACTTTTTTCATTCGCAACATCGCGCTTTGCACTTGTTTAAATTCTGAAGTGGTCAAATCACCTTTAATTAATTTACGCATTTCATTTTCAACATAATGGACAAACAGTTTTGCATTTAGTAGTTCAATGATGAAACGGTAATTTCATTTTTCAATTTTATCTCTTCCTAATTTCATGTGGTGTTCTGAATAGTAATCAATAACGTTTGTAATTTTTTCACTTTCAGCATGAAACTTCGCAACAGTAGTTAACAAAACTTTATCCTCTGATGAAATTTCTTTGTCTTTAATTTTTTTAATAATTTTTTCAGTTACATTTTCAAAAGTGTCGCCAGCTTTTCAATCACTTTTTAATTCGTCATAACAAATTTGTCCTTTGTTCATTGCGATCAAACGATCACACAATTCATTGAAAACAAATTCTTCAGGTGAAATAAAAATTAAAGATGCACTTGTTGTTTTGCAATAATCTTTTAGAAAACCAATTAATTGAAAACGCAAGTCTAAACTAATTTGACTTGTGATGTCTTCTAAAATTAGCAACTCGGGACGGTGAATGACTGCCACAAAGAGTGAAACAATTTGTGCTCATGATGGTGAGATGTTAATCAGTTCATCATTTCAAATTTGTTTTAGTTCGAAGACATCAATCAACAATGTCATTCATTCTTCATCAGTAATCCCATAGATGTCACGATACAAACGAACAACATCTTTGGTTTTGAATCCCATTGGTCAACTTTTGTTTGAAATTTGGACCCCAACTGATTCCAGTAATTTTTGGCGGTTAAAGAAATATTCGATTTCACCACCAGTTGGTTTTAATTTATTTTCAATTAGGGCAGTTAAAATATCTTTCCCACTATCGCGTTGTCCAATAATTCCGATTGATTCGCCGCGATTAATGTTTAAATCAACCCGTTTAACTTTTCATTCCCCTTTAATAATCTTTGATACGTTATTAAGCTCGACTAATATCTCTTTTTCCATTTTCTTTCCCCTTGATGATAATTAAATTATCTATATAATACACCTATCTATTTCCAATTGATAAATTTTTTCGTGAAAGTCGCAACTTTTCGACTTTGAGACAAAAAGAAGATGGAAATCAATCAAATCTCCATCTTCTTATCACCCAGGATTCTCCCGGTTATTCTTTGTCTTTTTCCTGCATATATTTATCCAGTTTTTCGTCCAGTTTCTTTTGAATCTCAGCAGAACGCGCATCGCGTTCTTGTTCTTTTTTCAGCTTTTGATCGTATTTCGCAAGAATTCTTGTTTCACGAGTTGATAACTCTTGACCGTCAGTCCGTTTTTGGAGCAGGTCGTCCACTTTATCGTCAACACGATAAGTTGAGTTGGTTAACAACACGGTCACAAACACTCCAGCCATTCCGACCAGAATGATAATGACAATCGCAATGATGAATTTAACAAAAGCAAACGTAATTGAATTACCTAATCCATATCCCACAAGTGTGACAAATGAAATCACAATCGCCACGGTAAAGGAATAAGTAAAGTTATCAGCTTTATGCGCTTTTAAATAAAATAGCGCAATTGTTAATCCCGACGTAAATAAGATGTACCCAAAACAAATAAGAGCAACATATCCAACGTGAGGATTTGGTAAGTTGTCCGCAAACGAAATCGCTGGAAAATCGTTTCCGACAAGTAATCAAACAACAAGGCCTGGAATTAACGCTTCCAGTAAAACAAAAATAATACTACGCAAGAACGGTGTTCTTGATCCGTAAAAATCCTGTAAGAATGTTGATTGTGCTTTTTTTTCTTGGTCTTCCATTTCGGCACCCCTTACCTAACTATAAAAAAATACCCTTTCGGGTAGTTGTGTTCTATTAATGGAGCGGGTGAAGGGAATCGAACCCTCACAGTCAGCTTGGAAGGCTGAAGTTCTACCATTAAACTACACCCGCATTTGTGAACATTAAGATAATACAAAAAACTTCATATTAAGTCAACATATTTGCTCCTCTTTTTTTCAAAAAAAAAAAACATTTCCAATCGCTAAAATTGCATGAGATGGGAAATATTATCTTGTATAGCGATTTTGAAACACTCATGCAAACCTAAAGAATAACTATAAATTCTTTCGCCCCTAGGGACCTAATTATTTTAACATAAAAAAATGTAGTCTAACGACTACATTCGATTATTTACCAAATTTGGGTTCTTTTCTAATAGCAATATTAATTTTTTTACGTCCAACAACTGATGGTTGGAATAATGTTGTTTTTCTAATTTTGCTTGTTTGACTTGGCGTAATTTTTTGTTCTTTTTGATAATTATAAATATCTTTTGTATCACGTGAACCAGTAACTTTCGCTACTCAAGCTTCACCTGCAACACGTTTTGTTTTTGCGTTCATTCAGTGTAACGCCATAACGTTGTTTACGTCGTCAAATTCACCTTTTGGATCAATTAAAGCATATGTTCATCCAAATTCTGATTCAAGATTTGCTTCGTTGATTTTAATAATTGCTCCAGCAACATCACGACGATAAATCGCTTGGTTTGTTCCTGAAACTGGTTCTGCTTTTTCTCAAACAAATTTTTCTTGTCCTTCACTTAGTTTAATTCTAACTGAAGTATTAACTTTGTTTGGTTTTGGATCAGAAGGTTTTCTTCTTGTTTGAATATGAACTTGATTTTCTCTTACAGTAGCTGCACGAGCAATTGCTTTTTTATCAGGTCCTTTTTTTGCTTTTTTCGCTGCAGCTGGTTTTTTAGCTGTAGACGTTTTTTTTGCTGTAGGCATTTTTATTCCCCCGTCTTTCTTTTATAAACAATGTAGATTTTGGCACACATCAACCTCTGAAAGATACCAAAATACAAGATAATTATATCAAGAAAATCACGGTTTTTGTATTTATTTACATATTTTGCGAAAACAAAAGGTGTCGCGAGACACCCTGTTGCATTATTTTCTTAATCCTAATTTTTCAATAATATCTTTGTAACGTTTAACATCATTTTTCAATAAGTAGTTTAATAAATGACGACGGTGCGCAACTTTTTTAAGTAAACTACGACGAGATGTAATATCTTTTGTATGAATTTTTAAATGATCAGTTAAGTTGCTGATATCTTGACTTAGAATTGCGATTTGAACTTCAGCTCTTCCAGTATCTTTACCGTCTGAACCATAATCCTTAACAATTTTTTCAATTTCTGATTTTGTAACCATGTTTATACCCCTTCTTTTCGTTTCTTTTACAGTATCTAATCAAAGATTAATTTGGGAAATCAATCAATGGTTAAATTGGAAACTACCTTAAAATTATACACAACTATTCATCGATATTTAAATTATTTGTAATTTTTTTCACCTGGCGATATTGTTTGGCTTGCAGTAATTCCTTAATCCGTGATGACGAATATTTTTTACGACGGTGAAAAACAGTCACGTTCCGCGCTCCAAAAAAGTTTTTTAGATCGTTAATGTTTCCTGATGCTTTTTCCCCAAAGCGAAAGTCGTTTCCGACAACAATGCGTTGAACGTTTAACACATTTTTGATATACGACATAAAGAAAGCACTGCTTACTTTTGTGACTTTTGTGCTCACTTGAATTTCAAAAATGAAACTGGGCGCCACGAGGCGATCGATTAACGCATATTTCAAACGGTTTTTTTGAATCGCAGTATTTTTTTGTTGTAAAAAATCGCGAATCTTTTTGTCAAACGTAATGACAACAAGCTTTAGTTTTTTTCTTTTGGCAATGTTAGCAGCTTTGCGCAAAATCTTTTCGTGCACTTTATGAATGCCGTCAAAAAAACCAATGCAAGCAATGGTTTTTTCATCTAGAAATGGTTTGTTTTCCGTTAAGTTAATATCTACGATTTGCATTTTTATAAATCATCCTTTTCCGCCTCGGTTAAAGTTGCGTTGGCATCTGGTTCTCACAATCCGCGCGCACAAACATAAAGTCCTTGTGCTGCTCTTTTGTAAGCGGCCAAGACTTCTTTTTTATCATTGACAATAAAAATGATTTCGTTGGCATTGTTAGTTACAATTTTAATTGGTTTTCCTTGTTGAATATCTTTTTCTTGGTGGTACATAATTAACGGGTACTTACTTTTTAAAAGCGAATCATAAATGGAAGTCATATCTTCATCTTGTAAAGCATCTAAATCAACGGCATCATCCAATGAAAAGTTTCCACTGCTGGTGCGTTGCAATTCTTTGACTGTTCCAATTAAATTCATTTTATGCATAAAGTCGTTCACAAAACTTCTGATGTAAGTTCCTTTCGAACAATCAATATCAAGGACAATTTCATTATTTTTCGCATCATAGTTAATAAGTTTACAATGATTAATGGTAATGATGCGGGGTTCAATTTTAACCTCTTTATTTTGACGGGCGTATTCGTACAGTTTTTTCCCGTTGACTTTAATCGCTGAGTAAATTGGTGGGTATTGATCGTACATATAACCATCAAAAAATTCGACTGTTTCTTTTAAAAGGGTTTTTGACAATTTCACCGGTTCCATTTCTTCAATGACTTTTCCGGTGATGTCAAAGCTGTCCGTTTGGGTAAACATTTTAATCACGACATTATAAGACTTATCATTTTCTAAAACGTAATTAGAAATCTTAGTTGCTTGGTTAACTAAAATCACCATTAATCCTGTTGCTAACGGATCAAGTGTTCCGGCGTGTCCAACTTTTTTATATCCGAATTTGCGTTTAATTTTTTGGACTAAATCATTTGAAGTGATGCCTTTGGGTTTATTGACTAAATAAATTCCTGATTTCTGATTCATCATATCACCATGCATTTCTTCCATACCTTTCTATTATAACTTACATGCCCGTAAAAATCGCCCTTTTTGTGATATAATAGAAATGTATTTTGAATACTAACGGAGGTTGATTTACATGCGTATTAAATCAGAGTTTTATAAAGAAATTGAATCTGAATTTAAAATCATATCTGAAAAAGAACACTTAACTTCTGGCGGAAACCCGGTTTCAAACCTTGAAGTTAAAATGTTTTATTTAACAAAACACCAGTTTAATTCTTATGATGAGTTTGACCAAGCGATTGTCGCTGAAATTGCCAATACTCTTCAATCATTGGAAGATATCATTGTTAAAAAAGCGCTAGCTTACAAAGCGCTTGCGAAAGAAGCTTATAACCAAAATGTTGATCCACAAAAATGAGTTGACTTTGCTCAAAAAGAAGCAAAAGACTTGAGTTACGAAATGTACGATGAACGTGAGGTTAAATACCTTCGCCACTTCCATGTCGTGTGATTAACATGAGTGTTCTGTGATGAAGAATTGAAAAAATTACGAATCAGAGCATCACGTGACTTGTACCACCACATCGGTCAAGCACAACGTGATTACATTCAAAAACGAAACAAAATTATTCGTGATGCAACAAACGAAGACTAAAAAAGATGAATCATTTGATTCATCTTTTTTATTTCACATTGTCTAATGTTGTGTCGTAGTTCGCATATTTGTCTTCGACAAAATAAATATCAAGCGCGAAGTATCACAAGAACAAAACAATATTTTCAATTGCTTTGTCAGACGGATAAACCGATTTTGAAATTTTTTTAATCCCAATGTAATCAAATAAACGATTAGCTTTTTTGACGGTGTAACTTGCGTGGGAATCGCTGTCAATATAAATGTTGGAATCATAATAGAAAAATAATCTTCCTGTGTCTTCTGCTTCAGCTTTTAAATTATGATTCGCGTCAGCAAATTCCAAATATTGTTGAATGAACTTATCAAGATCTTGAAACGAATTATTGAAAACTCATTTCATATCTTTTAGTAAAACCATCTTGTGAATATTTTCAAAGTAACGATAACGTTGGTAGTGTAAGTTTTTATTTTTTAAAATCTTATTCAAAATTAATTTTTTACTCAAAGTTGTTTTGTAAACTTTTGAAAGTCACATGGCAGTTGACTCATCGTACGCGATTTGATTTTGAATGTTCGAGATGATTTTCATTTTAGCAAACATCAAATCTTTTTTTGATCACGCG
>JALAGN010000055.1 GCA_022712415.1 Spiroplasma sp.
ATATAAATCTGGAGCACAACAAACCGTTGAGTATACCGAGGCTTGACGAAGCACCGAAGAGGATGAACAAGGAAATTTCTTAGGACAAGTAGCTTGTACATTCTCGTTTGTAATAAACAATTCAAGTACAAATTAATTAATTTAGTACGTTATTTATCACTTTAACTTCCCCCAATGGGGAAGTTTTTTCTTACCTTGATTCCGGTTAAAAACCCCACCAATCTTTCTTAACATGTGATAAAATAATAAACGTTGTGTATCTTAAAAAAACACACGGGTATACAAACACGTTAGGGAATTCATTGTCCTAGTGCTTCAGAATAATGTGAAGTGGACAATGTTCGAACCTGGCGGAAGCATAACGAATCAACTAGAAATGAAGGAGAAAATGCTAAATGGCAAAAGATATAACAAGAGAACAATTATCTGAAGCTGGTTCTCACTTAGGGCACCAAACTAAAAGATGAAACCCTAAAATGAAACCATATATTTATGGGGCAAAAAACAAAAGTCACATTATTGACTTACAACAAACACTATGAAAATTAGAAGATGTTAGAAAATTCGTTACTAACATCGGAATTAAAAAAGAAAAAATCCTTTTTGTTGGAACAAAAAAATCAGCAAAAAACGCAGTTAAAGAAGCAGCACTACGTAGTGGAAACTTCTTCGTTAACTCACGTTGATTAGGGGGAACTCTAACTAACATGAAAACAATTTCATTACGTATTAAAGCGTTATGAAACATTGAAAATGAAGAAAAAACCGGAAAAATCAATTTACGTCCAAAAAAAGAACAAGTCTTAATTCGTAAAGAAAAAGCAAAATTAGAAAAAACTTTGGGTGGAATTAAACAAATGATTAAATTACCAGCCGCAATGTTTGTCGTTGATCCAAAAACTGATGAAATTGCTGTGAAAGAAGCAAGAAAATTAAGAATCCCTGTCATCGCAATTTGTGACACTAATGTTGACCCTGATATGGTTGACTTTGTGATTCCAGCAAATGACGATATTCCTGAATCAGTTAACTTAATTATTAACAACGTCATCGAAGCGTATGCTGATGCCGCAGGAATTAAAATGCAACCAAGTACTTTAAAAACAGTAGCACCAAAAAGAGAAGAAAGAGCACCACGTGGTGAATACCGTAACAACGGTGGATACGAACGTAACAATTACCACAATAATTCAGCTCCGAAATCGGAATAATTAAGGGAGGAAATAAGAAATATGGCTATATCACCACAATTAATTAAAGAATTACGTGAAATCACTTCAGCCGGAATGATGGATTGTAAAAAAGCGCTGGAAGCAACTAACGGAGTTATTGACGATGCTATCGTGTGACTACGTGAAAACGGATTAGCAAAAGCGGCTAAAAAAGCCGATCGTGTTGCTGCCGAAGGTGTTGCGTATGCGAAAAAAAATGAATCAAAAGCAGTGATCTTTGAAATTAACTCAGAAACTGACTTTGCTTCAAAAAATGATAAATTCATGAGTTTAGTGGAAGAAATCGGAGATGCATTATTAGCACACGACTTCACCACAACTGATGAAGCAAAAAAAATTAAACTAGCAAACGGTTCAACAATTGAAGAAGCTTGCATCGCCGCAACTGCTACAATTGGGGAAAAAATTGAACTTCGTCGTGTGGCTACAGCTGCAAAAGACGCAGGTGAACTTACAATTTATGTGCACGCTAACAAAAGAATTGCAGTGCTATTAAGTTTCAAAGGGACAATGCCACAAGAAGATGCATACAATATTGCAATGCACGTTGCTGCCATGTCACCACGATACATGACTGTTGATGAAATCCCGGCTGATTGAAAAGAAGCTGAAATGCATATCATTAAAGAAACAACTGATGTCACTGGAAAACCAGAAAACATCATTGAAGGAATTCTAAAAGGAAAACTAAGCAAACGTATGGCGGAAGTTGCCTTATTAGAACAAGGATATGTAATGGATGAAAAACAAAAAGTCGGAGCCTTTATTAAAGCAAAAGGTGCCGAATTAACAAATATGATTCGTTATGAAGTAGGAGAAGGAATTGAAAAAGTTGAAGTAGACTTCGCAGCTGAAGTTGCCGCTCAATTGAAAGGAAACTAATTTTATGACAAATTTATATGAATGACAAAATGGGAGTTTAGCAATTCCCCAATTATTAATTGTAATGAGTGTTTTTCTTGCTTTTGCAATTGCAGCACCATTTGCAATTTTAATTTATCAAGTAATTAAATTTAAAAAATTAAGTTTTGATAAATCATTTATGACTAAATGATTAATGGCAATTATCTTCATTGCCTTAGCGGTATCATTAATCTTTAACATTATGAGTTTTGTCTTCTACTTTGGACAAGACATCTTCTCAAACACTAACTTTAGCACAGCAAAAACAATGGTGATTGTCTTCATCGTTTTAGATGCTGTGATTGGAGTGGGAGTGTACTTAACTTTGATCTTTGCCAACCAATATATGGCTGTCGGAATCAGTAAAGAAGTTATCTACATTTTTGGAGAAATCTACCAAACTGAAAAAGTGATTAGTATTGTCCAAGATGGAAAACACATTTCATTACACATCGGAGTTGGAAAAAGAGTTGTTAAACGTATTCGTTTTGCTGCCACTTCAATGTGTGGCCAATGTGTGCAAAGTGCCACAGCAATTATTGGTGTTGGCATCACTGAAGGTAAAGATAAAGAAATTTATATTGCCGAAGTCCAAAAAAGACAAGATGACTTTAGAAAATCAATGACTAAATCATCATCAGCAAGCACAACATCTGCTGCGAAAACTTCAAAAACTTCAAAAGCAAGTGCAGCTAAAGCAGCACCAAGCGAAGTTAAAGAAGATAATGACGATAACAAAGCAGAATAAGCAAGAACTTGTTTTAAATTTTTAAAACAAGTTTTTTTATTTCAAAATAATTTTCTGATAAATGCGATAAAATATAAGTTAAGTGAGGACCCAAGTATGAACTGAGCGAATCGAGTAACAATTTTACGTTTAATCTTTATTCCGATCATTGGAATTTTAATGACATTGCCATCAGTGAATGGGGTCTTTTATGGTGTCTTGACCGACTGAGAATTGCACGTTGGGTCATACCATCTCAATTATCTCTACTTAATTGCAGGAATTTTATTTATTATCGCATCACTAACTGATATGTTAGACGGATATTTAGCGCGAAAATATAATCAAGTAACCACCTTTGGGAAGTTCTTCGATTCGATTGCTGACAAATTATTGACTAATACGGTTCTTATTATTTTTGCTGTGTGTCAAATTCTCCCCGTTTGAATGGTGGTTTTATTAATTTGTCGGGACTTTTTGATTGACGTTGTCCGTCAAATCTTAGCAACTTCAAATGTTGTTATGGCAGCGAATAAATTAGGAAAATACCGTGCCGCTGTTGAAATGTTAGGATTAACAATCTTATTCTTTGTTGGTTGAACTAATTTTACTGGTGCAACAATTGCAGGAACTGGGGAATATGGTTATATTAACCAAATTGTTATGATTCCAATGTATGTGGCGACACTGCTTTCTGTTATTTCAGCCTTTAATTACATTGCTTTAAATCGTCATGTTTTATTTGCTGGTATGAAAAATCCGAAAAAGGATGTTGAAGATGAAAAAAAATAATTTTAAGGGAAAATGAGCGGTTGTAACGGGGGCTAGCAAAGGATTAGGCTTTGCTTATGCCGAACAACTGCTACAACAAGGAATTAATGTAATTGGTGTCGCACGTAATGCGATGCCATTTCAAGCGTTGGCACAGAAATATCCCGATGTGGAAGTCGAAGCGATTAATTTAGATTTATCTGATCCACGTAATTGCCAAGTTCTTTTTGATAAAGTTCAAAAGCGCGACATTGCTTATTTAATCAATAATGCTGGTTTTGGAGTCTGAGGTTTCTTTGATGAAACTGATATCACAAAAGAAATGAACATGATTGATCTAAATATTAAAGCCTTGCATATTTTAACAAAACTCTTTGTGCAGAAATTCAAAACCCAAAACTATGGCCGTATTTTTAATATTGGTTCGGTCTTAGCTGGTTTTGTTTCCGGTCCAGTCTTTTCTTCATATTACGCTTCAAAAGCATATGTGATGAGTCTTGGTGTCGCCATTAATACTGAATTAAAAAAAGCAAAATCACACGTTCGCGTTGTGACAATTTGTCCGGGGCAATTAAAAACCGATTTCTGAGCAAGTAGTCGGGAAGATAAAAAGGGGACGAAAGGCAAAGTAGCAAACGTTGATGTCTTTGCAAGAAAGAGTCTGAAAAAAGCAATGAAAACCAATCGGGATTATCTCATCATTGGTTTTGCGAACAAAATGGCCAAATGAGGAGCCTTACACTTACCACGAAAATGAATTTTAAACTCGATCCATCGCTTTCAAAAATCGCGCTAGGTAAAGGGAGCATCCTTTTTCATTTGTTCCCGTAAATCCGGAAAAATTATGGAAAAATCATTTATAATATTGTGGAGGTAGGTGTCTGTATGGAATTAAAATACAAAAGAATATTATTAAAAATGTCAGGGGAAGCATTTAAAGCTAACAATGATATTTATGATAAGAGTAAATTAGCTAATTTTGCATCACAAGTAATTGCGTTAGCAAAAGAAGGATTACAAATTGGAATTGTCATCGGTGGTGGTAACATCTGACGTGGGAAGTTGGCGGATACACTCGAATTAGATCGTGTTGATGCCGATTACATGGGAATGTTAGCAACCATTATGAATGCTTTAGCATTTGAAGCAACAATTCATAAACTTGGTTATGACAAGGTTGTTGTCTATTCGGCATTAGAAATTAAAACGGTGACAAGTGCTTACAATTATCGCTTTGCCCGTGAAAAATTAGATGCTGGTTACATTACCATTTTTGCGGGGGGAACTGGATTCTCATACTTTACAACCGATACAGGAGCAACAATTCGTGCAATTGAAATTCAGGCCGATGCCTTGCTAATGGCTAAAAATGGAACAAAAGGTGTTTATGATTCAGACCCTAACACCAATAAAGATGCAAAATTCTTAGCTGAAATTTCACACTTGGAAGTCTTACAAAGAGACCTAAAAGTAATGGACGGCACAGCTGCGGCGTTAGCCCGTGATGCTGCCGTGACCATTGAAGTTTTTGATATGAATGGTGACGACAATTTAATCAAAGTATTACACAATGAATTAGAATCAACAATTATTAAATAGAGGAGAAAATTATGGACGAAATTATTTTAATCACAGAAGAAAAAATGACAAAAACAATTCAATCATTTAAAAACTATATTACTAAAATTAGAACTGGCCGTGCTAATCCAATGATGTTAGACAGCGTGCTTGTTGATTTTTACGGCACTTTAACACCAATCAATCAAACAGCACAAATTCAATCACCAGAACCACAACAATTATTAATTAAACCTTATGACCGCTCACAAATCGGGTCAATTATTGCCGGAATTAACAAAGCTGATTTGGGAATCAACCCCCAACCAGAAGGTGATGTCATTCGCATTACAATTCCACCGTTGACAGAAGAGATTCGTAAAGATCTTGTGAAAAAATTACAAAAAGAAATGGAACAATTTAAAGTTGAAATCCGTAATGCGCGTCGTGATGGAATGGATAAAGTTAAAAAAAATAAAGACATTTCAGAAGACGAAGTTAAAGGTTTAGAAAATGAAATTCAAAAACTAACAGATACTTATATTGCCCAATTGGAAGCAATTGCTAAAGAAAAAGAAAAAGAATTAATGACAATTTAAAAATTGCTATCGTATAACTTGTACGATAGCAATTTTTGTTATATAACTTATTTGTAAGTGGATTACGAGCGGGTGAAAAAAATGAACTTTAAAATTGGGCAAATTGTTAAATTTAATAACGCCAACTATGTCGTGATGGATTCACAAAGTCATTTAATTGACGGAGTCGCACACGAATTTTTGCATATCCGTGATATCGTATCTAATGATGTAATTAATGTTGATGCCGTGCAAGTGGAATTAGTCGATTTGAGCGCTTCCAACTTAAATGCTGGAAACAGCTTTGATGATTTTGAATCATCTGCTGAAAAAGCCGAAGAAGATTTAATTGAAAACAAAACCGAATACTTAAACTCGTTATTTTCACAAATTAAAGCTGAAAATACCGAAGAATTCTTTGATTTAAACGATGACACTAAAACAACAAATGAGTTGCCAGAGCAAGCAAAAGCACCTGATTCAGCACAAGACTTTTTATTACCAAGAACATACATTAAACCTCGTCGTCATACTGAAGAAAATTTAACTGCTGTTAATGCGACTTTTTCTGATTTAGATGTCGCAACTGTTATTCCGACAAAAGATTTAAATAATACCCACGAAATCTTGAAACCCCGTCGTGAGTTTCAAGCGGCACGTGAAAAAACAAGTGAGATGGAAGTTAATCAAATTATGCCGAAATCAATTATCACAACAACACATGAAGAAGTGGCCGATCCTAAAATGGATGACGATATTACTAACTTAATTAAATCGGACGCAACTGATGTCAGCACCATTGTGGAACCAGGATTTAGTGAATCGACAGAAGATGACCTATCAATTACATCTGAAACTAACAACATCATTTTGGAAGGCTTAAATAGTAAAGCTGATAAATTTAAAGAAAAACAACGTGAAATATTAGCGACTGGTCCAATTAACGCGAAAAAAATTGAACAATATCTTCAAAGTGATGCGGGCGAAAACGACCAAATCTTAGATGATATTACAAAAGAGATTTTAGACGATAATGAAGCGGCGACCGATGCGCTCTTTAGCACAAATGATGCGACTGAAAATGCGGCTGTTAATAATTCAAAATCATATCGTACTTTTAAAAAAATGACTGGTTGATTTATTGCGCTTGGTGTTTTAACAATTGCGCTGCCGATTATAGGAATTATCGTGAAAATTGCTGGTAACGTGGCCGGAAATATCACCCAACCAATGGCGTTGGCAAATATTTTCGATTTCAATTTGAATTTTGCCAATTCAGCGGTTTCACTAACTACATTTGTCGCAACCATTTTATTACTATTTGCGACACCACTAATCTTATTAATCACAGTGGTTTACGCGATGGTTTATATTGTTGTCACATTAAAACGTCAATATCGTCGTGTCGCTTACTTTAACCATAAAATGGTTAAAGATGCCGAGACAATCGAGTCACTACAAGACTTCAGCAATGAAGCTAGTGTCTTTATGATTAAACTCCACAACGAAAATAAAGAAATGAAAAAACAAATTAAAAAAGTAACAAAATTATCAGGTGCTAATATGGCACGTAGCATGGGGTTAACAAATAAAAAAGAGATTCATTAATCTATGAGACTTGCAGGTGGCAAGTCTTTTATTTTCAAAATCAAATAAAACAATTTATAATATATTAGTAAAGAGGTGTAATAATGGCCAATTGAGATTTGTTGATTCTAGACCCAATCATTTTTGTTTTGGGAATCGGATCATTAGTTGTCATGTTTATTTTAGAAAAAATTAAGGGTCGTACACTTTTATTTTATCTTGAGATTATTTTGGCTTGAATTGCCAACGGGATTTTGGTCAAGATTTTGGCTGGTGATTTAGAAAAAGCCATTAACCTTAATGTTAGTGATACCACCTTTATTTTAATGCTAATCTTTGGGACTGCTATTTTCGCCATCGTCTTTAAACCGTTGGCAACTTTTATCACTGGTAAAGTTCATTCGCGTCGTCTTTGAATGTATGTCGCATATGTAACAACCTTGATGGCTTTAATTTTCTTAATGTTTAACAAAAGCGGAATGTGAATTGGTTTCTATTTTGCCGCTGTAATTTTAGTGGCCTTTTCAATGTCGTCAAGTTCACTTTACTACTTATTTTCAAATGAACAACACTATTACCGTGTGAACGGACTGGGTGTTGGTTATGTCGTTGCTTTAACAATGGCTTTTGCGACATTTTGTGGCACAACTTTAACCGCTGTGAATACCCATTTAAATACTAATCTGGCTTATTATCTCTTATTAGCTTTTGGAATGGTTTGTGTCGGACTGGCTGTGGCTCTTTCGTTTGTCAAGAAGGAGAAGGGATCGTTAGTCGCGTCATTTGAAACAGCGACCATTTCAACCCTTATTCATACGAAGACTTCGTCAATTGTGTTGCTCATTGTGATGGCGCTCTTAATTTCAGCGGCCCAACAACTAACACACGGTTTAATTGATAAAATGTTTGTCGCTTTTTCACTCGCACACCACGGTTATAGTGGGGCGAACATTGTCGCGACCGTTGATTCAATCGATGTCTTAATGACCGGGTTAACTGTTATTATTGGTTATTATTTATATCGTTTTGTAATGCGTGTCATCGGAATTCGTTTTTACACATTGGTCTGTGCTTTTATCAGTGTTATTTGTATTTCAATTCAATCGTTCTTAAGTTCAGGGGTTTGAATTGTGGTCTTAAATGCGGTAACGGCCTTAATGTTCTCACAAATTCTGTTTACACTCTTCTCAATTGCGATTTTCCAAAATTACCGTCGCCACAATGTTCCGATTACCGGTTATGTTGCGGCCGCAACGCAAGGGGGAATCTTTATTGATGACTTAGTTGAGAACATTCTTATTAAAAATAAGGTTTCAATTTTTGCGAAATATAATACAATTAATAGTATCATACATAATTACGATGCTAATACATACCGCAGTGATTATGATGGTTTCAACACGATGTTAACAGCTGTTTGTTGTGTGGCAATTTGTATTACACTTGTCACC
>JALAGN010000056.1 GCA_022712415.1 Spiroplasma sp.
ATAATTAACTAATAAAATTAATCCACCAAATACGAAAAATAAAACTAGAAACGTTAGTCATGAAAAATTTATTCCCGGCTGTTCGATGACAGCGTAAGAGGTAAATCATTTTATAAACTGTGGTTGCAACAACGAACCTAGAACAAATCCCGGTACGAACGATACAAATAAAATTAGCAAGCAATAACCTAAATATGAAACAGATATTTTTTTTGCACCAACACCTTGCACCAATAAGTTTTGCAACTGATCTTTGTTTTGTTTTATACATTTACCAATTACAATTCCTAAAGTGTAAAAGACAATTGCAATAATTGAAACAAAAGCAATTAGTCCAATTAAAATTAATGCGGTTTTTATTTTACTAATAATACTTCAGTTCAAATTTCAATTTGATGATTTGAAATTTTGATATGCAACAAATTCACTTTGATCTTTTATCATGTTCTCATTATTTCAGAATGTGTAAGAAAAAAAGTTGGAAACATTTTTTTCTTCACCGCTAATAAAAAAATTATTTGAAAAGTTTGTTGTCAACCCATCACCTTTTGGATTGTTAAATATTTTTTGCAACATTTTTTTTGAAACGTAGATGATGCACGATTGATCTTTATCAACAACTGGTAAATCAATATCTGCAATTTGTAAATAACTTAAAGCATCGCTTGCGGTTCCGCTAATTGAAATTTCTAAATTATTAATTTTCATTGTAGTTTGATTTTGATGTTGGTCCTTGAATTGTTCTGAAACAAAAATTGATTCATCATTTGGTTTATCTCCACTGATTAATTTTATTTTCTTTCAATCATCAACGACAACAAAACGATAATTAATTTTTGCGATTGGGTCAAATGTAAATGACTCTTCGCGTAATTCAAAATTAATATTATTTATTTTTGCAACAAAATTAAAATGCTCAAATCTAATTGACGACAAATTTTTGTTAACGTATGAAACCGTTTTTGAAATATTATTATTTAAACCACCAATCGACGAAGAATATGTTTTTCCGATTGGAACTTGCGAATACGCATAATTGTTTTCGTCAAAAACAATTCCTGAAATTTTATTTGTCTCGTTGGTTTTAATTGTAAATTGATTTGTGTAACCGTAGCATCCGCGATATTCCAAATCACGAAATTTTTCAAAGCCTTTATCTGGATCAGATCCATATTCAAAACTTGTTTTGATTTTTTCAAAATCAGATTTGTAAATTTCATTTTGAAGTTTACCTGCTTCTAATTCTTTTCCAAATAAAAATTCGAAACCTGTTTCTTGATCGGTTGCTACTTTGTCATCTCCAATACCTAACATCGGTTTATCTCCGCCGTTAAAAAAATTATTAAATCCACCTTCCGTTGGTTTGTTTCCCTCACCTAAAGTTGAAACATAACTTTGAAAGGTGTCGATGAAAAAATTGTTTAGATTCGTAATTAAAACAATCGGCAAGGTTTGTAGTGCGTTATAAATATATGAGCTAACAAAATTATCATCGCTGTTAAATAATTTTTCATCTGCCATTCAACCAGCAACATCTTCACTCGACGAAAAAGAATTTACAAATTTGTTGTACGCCTCTTTGTCAGTTGTAAAATATTTTTTCATAACTGTATCATTTAAATACGACTCGTCATTTTTCAAATCGTTAACATATTCTTTTAATAGTTCAAAAGTTGTTGCCGACACAAACTCACTATAGATCGACTCGTCAAAAAAAATAAAGTCCGGATTGATTTGGTATTTTGTGTCGGAAATTTTCAAGGCACCACTTGCATCCATATGAGAAATTAAATTTCCATATTCTGATTGAAATAATGTTTTGAAAATATTCTTAAACTCATTTGAGTCAAAGGTTTTTGAAATAAAAGTTTTGTCACCGGTCAAAATAAAATTGACAGCCGTTTCTGATTCATTTATTTCCGGATCGGTGATAGAAAGAAATTCACGATCACCCGCATCGTTACTTTCAATTAAATCGTACAGCGGAATGAATTGGTTTTTTTCTTCGTCCAACACGGCCGATGTGTTTGTCACTTTCTCAGAATAAACATAATCTGGTTTAGTGTATGTTGTCACAATATCGTTGTAAGAGGACGTAAAGTTTTCGGTCACAGTTAGTCAAGAGGTTAAAAAGAAGGAAAATAAAAACGCCAAAATCAAAATGACAACTAACTGAATTTTGCTTTTCATAATTGTTTTAAAACCTTGTTTAAAATATAAATTCTTCTTCATAGCGACTCCTAACAAACAAATTATAGTTTATTTTGGCAAAATAAAAACCGCATATGCGCGGTTTTATAAATTTATTATTTAGCTTTACCTTGGCATCCGAATCATCCAGTTAATTCAACGAATGTTGCTTTGATAGCTTCAAATCCAGGTTTTAATAATTTACGTGGATCGAATCCTTTTGTTTTATCATCAAGGTCTTTTTTAGCTTCGATGTAAGTTCTTGTTGCATCACGGAATGCTAATTGCAATTCTGTGTTAACATTGATTTTTGAAATTCCTAATGAGATTGCTTTTTTAACTTGTTCTTGAGGAATTCCTGAACCACCATGAAGAACCATTGGCATGTTACATGCTTTTTGCAATGCGTCCAATGTTTCAAATGATAGTCCTGTTCATCATTCAGGGTATTTCCCGTGAATGTTTCCGATTCCGGCCGCTAACATAGTAATTCCAGTTTTTGAAATTTCAGCTGCTTGAATTGGGTCTCCCAATTCACCGTTACCAACAACACCATCTTCTTCTCCACCGATTGAACCAATTTCAGCTTCAACTGAAACTTCGTGTTCTTCTGCGAATTTGATTAGGTCTTTTGTTTTTGTTAAGTTTTCTTCGTATGGTAAGTGTGATCCATCAAACATAACTGATGAATATCCAGCTTCGATACATTTTTTAGCCATTTCAACTGATTGACCATGGTCTAAGTGTAGTGCTACGGGAACAGTAATATTTAAATCTTCTAATAATCCGTTTACCATTCCAACAATAGCCTTAACGCCTCCCATATATTTAATTGCTCCTTCAGAAGTTGCAATGATAGTAGGTGTTTTAGTTTCTTGAGCTGCTTCTAAAATAGCTTTAGTTCATTCTAAGTTATTAATATTGAAGTGCCCAATTGCATATTTATTTTTGTGTGCTTCAGCTAACATTTGTTTTGAGTTAACTAAGCGTTCGTGATATAGTTTCGACATACTTATATCTCCTTCCAATATTCATTATAACAAAGTGAGACCAAATGTATACAACGAGATAAAAATAAAAACAACCGCTAAATACGGTTGTTGATTACTCATTTGCAGCCTTTAAGAAGACTAAAAACGCAATGGCATTAGTAACTAAATAAAACAAACTCAAGAACAAATAGTAGAACCCAACATTGTAAATTTTACGTGCCTGGAACTCACCTCTTCATGATTCGTTGCTCGTTGGAAAGAGGTAAATTTGCCCATCGCTTTGCACTTGATCGTGATATTTTTGGTTGAAAGCACTTAGTTTATCTTCATCGTTATTTGCTACCGCCGTTCAAAGGCTAGGGTTTTGAAAGTAAACAGAGCTCCCAATTGTTAAATAATCGTCATAACTCATTGTGGGGCTGGCAAAAACTCAACTATCAAAACCATCCATTCAAACATTTCAGGCAAAGTTCCCTAACATTTTTTTCTGATAACGGTTGAAATCTTCACGTTCCAATTTATTTTGTGGAACTAGTGAATATCCTAGGAGGTTTAAAACCGATCAATTTCATAACATATGAGCTGGTGAAATACCCGCTTTAGCAAGCGTGCTTGTGTCATCGACATTGTCAATAACACCACTCAATCAAGATTTTCCGGGCAACACTTGGATTGTATTAACTTGTTTATTGCTTAAAGCAATATCCAAATAATTTTGTACCAAAGCGTTTAATTCACGGAACTCTGGGGCGACCGTCTCGATTTGTTTGTAGAATCCCGCCATTTGTTCACTGTAATTCATCCCAATTTTAAAGGGTGAATCTTGGAACGCATTATATTTTTGAACAACACTTTGCTTTGCGTAATTATCAAAATCAACATTGAAAATATCTGTTTCACCATTAATGCTGGCAAACGCTTTATATTTGTCAGTTCAATGATATGTTCCTTGATAATCCTCGTTAACAATTTGATCAAATGCGGCGCCTAGTATTCCGCCCGACACCAAAGCATAAGGCATGTGATTAATAAACGCTTCTCATGGATTCGTGATACTGTATGACATAGTTGATGATGTGATAAATTCATTCATCTCACTCATCCCGTTGCGCAACTGCGCGACACTTTGGTTTTCTTTAGCTAACTGTGCTATTTTGGCACCATAATAATCTGGTGCGGCGTTTTTGATATCGTCATCAGTTGTAATCTCGGCACCGAGACCGGAGATTAGCGGTAAAAAAGGAGTCAAAGCAAAACAGACAGTAAAGACCGAAGAGAAAGCGATTGCAAGTTTAACTTTGTTTAAAGTGAAGAATAACATAAAAATACTGTTCAACACAAGAGCGGTTACAAATAAAGCAAATAATCCTCAAAGATAATTCGGTGTGACTATCTTTTTATGCCCGCTCTTGAACGCGGCAATAAACGCTCCGAATATCAACAAACCGAATAATAAAAAGATCAAATTGAAAACAAAGTTTATTGCAAAACGGCTAATATACGATTCAATCTTTGACTTTCCTTTTCTTGTTTCAAGTTTTCACAATCCGTTACTTTGCCCCTCACTAAATAATTCGTTTAAGTTGCAAATATTAAAAATTAAAATGAGGATACCAGTGAAAACCATCAGCATAATAAACATAACTTGCGACAATTTATTATTGGTGGCCGCAAACACATTTGTTAACGCACTAAAAAGAATTAGTGAAGTCGCGATTAAAACAAAAAGAATAATCGAACTCTTTTGAGAAGCGGTTTTCTTAAAGTTTCAACGAAAGATGGATAACTTAGTCATTCGGACCCCCCTTAACTTATGCATTGCATATATGTTTTTAAAATTTAAGCCGTTCGAAAAAATATTCAGTATATTATTTTTGTGAATGTAATGAATTCGATATTGCGCATGAACAACTTAATAAAGGATATTAATTTCTATACGCCAATTCTTTCAATATTATAATACCGGCAAAATTAACAACATCTCCCCCGTACGACACGAGAGAAATGTTGTCTAAAATAATTTTACGTTTATAGTTATTTTGTTAAAAAATAAAAGATATACCATTTATATGAGAGTCTGCATCAACTTTATGAACAGCCCCATAAGATTCTGCTCTGACAGTTGTTTGTAAAGTTAGATCACCATTTTTATACACTTCGAAAGCAATAGATATAGTGGCTTTTTGTGTAGCTCAACCATTTTTATCTTCATGTGTGTGACTATACCCATAGATTCAGTTACCGTCATTATCTTCTCCAAAATATGTTAATTCGACTTTTTCTAAATGTTCTGGCGATTGATAAGTAGCAAAATCAAATGAACCTTGCGCATGTAAAGATGAAAAACCACCATTTGCAACAAACTCATCAAATGTAATTCTAGCCTCAGACAAATTAGCAATTTTTAATTCTGGTGATTCATAGGTTTGAGATCCACCACTTCCAGATTCTCTAATTGTTGCACTTTGGTCACAATCAATTAGTGTTTCGATAGCTTTATAGTTATTAGTAAATGATACTGATGTTGGTAAAACTGCTGCCGATAATCCTAACGAACACGCTAATGTTAATATTTTTTTCATAATTCTTCCTCCCCATTCTTATATTATTATACACTTTTTTTATTGTCCGATTTTTGGCCAACAAAAAAGAGGATTAAAATCCCCTCTAAATTATTTAGTTAATTCAATTACTTTCTCAACAAATCCTTTAAATAATGGATTTGGTTTAGTTGGACGAGAAGTAAATTCAGGATGATACTGAGCAGCAATGAAGAATGGGTGATCTTTTATCTCCACAACTTCCACAAGCCCTTGTTCTTTATAAATTCCTGAGAAAACCATCCCCGCTTTTTCAAAGCGTTCACGGTAATCGTTATTAAATTCATAACGGTGTCTGTGGCGCTCGTGAACAAGTGTTTCACCATAAAGTTGATGACACAGTGTTCCGGATTGAATGGTTGTCGGGAACAATCCCAGACGAAGTGTTCCACCGATTTTTTCGCGGTCTTTACCTTCGATTAGCATAATGATACCATTTGCGGTTGTCTCATCGAATTCAGTTGAATTCGCATCCGATAGTCCCAAGACGCTTCGAGCAAACTCGATACAAGCCACTTGCATTCCTAAACATAGTCCTAGATAGGGAACTTTGTTTTCACGTGCGTATTTTGCTGCAAGGATTTTACCTTCAACCCCACGATATCCGAATCCTCCCGGCACAAGAATTCCTTTGGAATCTTTTAATAACTCTTGATAGTTATTCTCATTAATATTTGCGGCTTGGATTCATTTGACTTTAACTTTTTTCTTAAACTCATATCCCGATAGTTTTAAACTTTCAATCACCGATAAATAGGCATCAGGTAGTTCAACATATTTCCCAACAACTGTAATTTCAACTTCTTCGTTGGAATTGTCGATATTGTGGTTAAACTCCTTGAATCAATTAATGTCCAATTTATCAAGAATGAAGTTCAATTGTTGTGCCACAACATTGTGAAGGTTTTCACTTTCCAAATGAAGGGGAACATTATAAATCGAAGGCAGATCAGGACAAACGATAACGTTCTCAACATTAATGTTACAGAACAGCGCAATTTTTTCCCGCATTTGTTCTTCGACTTCACCTTCAGTTCGAGCCACAATAACGTCTGGCTGAATTCCAAGACTTAACATTTCTTTAACTGAGTGTTGAATTGGTTTGGTTTTAAATTCGTTTGACACACGAAGGTAAGGTAGCAAGGCAACATGAATAAACATGACGTTTTCACGGCCGCGTTCCATACGAACTTGGCGAATTGCTTCCACAAACGGTTGCGATTCGATGTCCCCAATTGTTCCACCGATTTCGGTGATAATCACGTCGGCTCCCGTTGTTTCTTCGGCACGGTACACAAAACCTTTAATCGCGTTAGTAATGTGCGGAATGACTTGAACCGTTTTTCCTTCATATCCACCCATTCTTTCACGGTCAAGCACGCTTTGGTAAATCCGCCCCGACGTTACGCTTGAGTTTTTATTTAAATCCGTGTTGGTAAAACGTTCGTAATGCCCTAAGTCAAGATCGGTTTCTCCACCATCAGCCGTTACGAAAACTTCACCATGTTGGTATGGACTCATTGTTCCGGGGTCGATATTTAAGTACGGGTCAAATTTTTGCATAAAGACATTAATGCCCGCTGATTTTAACAGTAACCCGAGACTACTTCCGGTAATCCCTTTACCTAGTCCCGAAACAACTCCTCCTGTTATAAAAATATGTTTTGCCATTTTCTCCACTCCTTCTTAAAAAATAAAAATCAGCCAATAAAAGTATATTAGCTGATTGCAAATGCTATTAATCGTCAAACGAATCTTCTAACAAGCCGTCGTCAAAATCATCGTCGTCGTCTTCTTCATCTTCTTCATCTTCCTCATCATCGTCGTCGTCGTATAATCCGTCATTCGACAATTTATTACTAATTCGATTAAGATTTTCGTTAGTGTCTTCACTGTCGTTAAAGACAGTTGTTTCTCCACCCATTTCGTCAAACTCTTCGGTTGTTTCAAACTTATCAACATAATCGTATTGTTTCTTAACATCCTCAAGTTTTAAATAATCTCTTAATCCTCAGGTTCCATTAGCTGTAAGGGCAAATCTGTTATCGAGAACTAATTCAGTATACAGCTCGGCGATCACATCATCTTTATCTAAAGAATCACCGTTGATATTTTGTGAAATTGCGTTTCAAATATCTTCAAACGACGAATCTTTTTTTGCACTTCTCAGAAAGGTAAATGCTAATTCAATTGGTGACATTGTTGCCATATAATTTCCTCCACAAGCATAATTGTATATTAATTTTTAGGTAGGAAAATAATTTTTTTATTTTTTTCTTTCCCTTTTGCTGTTACAACGGCTGAAAAATGCGAAATATCCTCAATTACACCGTTGGTGTCTTGGATATAGATTAACTCATCTTTTCCCTTTTTAATTTTTTTATTGTATATTTCAACCACTGGTTGATCTTTTAAAGCAAAATAGTAGTCTGTATCGTACCCAAGTGCAGCAACCTCCGCTTTTTTCGCTTCCACATCTTCTGGATGACAGACAGCGGTTTCTAAAAACTCACGATTAATAATGCGTTGCGCAAAATCCTTTAGGATTGCATCGTCCTCGTGTTTTGCGGTTTGAATTAATTGAATAAAACTACAATCGTCTAACTCTAAATAAGCATTGACGTTAAATTCTGTTCCATCAACTAACGGTTGTACCAAACTATAGTCACCTTTTAATGGTTGACCACTTTTTATCAAATACGATAAACGTTTAAATCACATATGCAATGTTTCGTCAAACGCAAACGAAGTCTTATGACAATACACTTGATTGTACATGTAGTATCTTCCTAGCAAGTACGCCTCAATGGCATACATCGCTTTAATGGGAAAGACAATTTTTTCATCTTCAATTTTGATGTGGCGAATAATTCAATCGACATCAACTTTCGAATATGTAACTCCCGCATTAATACTATCGCGCAATAAATAATCCAAGCGATCAGCATCCAACTGTGAAGAAACCAATAAATTCATTAGGTTATCTTCGCATTTACCTTCGATAATGTCGGCTACCACTTTGGGATCAATTCCGTGTTTCACCAGAATTTTATTGATCTTAGTTTCAGGACTAGTAATAATTAACGACGAATAATGTTCGTGTTTAAAATGATTGACACCCACTTTTTCAAAAGAATGTGAGAAAGGACCGTGACCAATATCGTGTAACAGTCCCGCCACCTTAACAGTTAAACGATTCTTCTCATCGTCAAACGGTTTTTGGTTTAAGATGTTCGGGTTCTCTAAAAATTTTGTAACCAAATGGTAAACACCCAAACAATGTGCAAACCTTGTGTGTGACGCTCCGATAAAAACGTGTTGCGCTCCACCGAGTTGTGCAATTCTTTTTAGTCTTTGAAATTCCGAAGTGTTAATTAATTCATAAATTACTTTATCATTAATTGAAATGTCACCGTGGACATTGTCTCTAATTGTTGTCATTAATTCACCTTATTTCATTTTTTGAATATTTGCTAATACTTTTTTTTGACCTAACAAGCAAATTACTTTTGCTAGCTCAGGTCCGTGTTCTGAAGTTGTAGCGGCAATTCGAATTGGCATAAACAATTCTTTTCCCTTAACTTGTAATTCTTGACCGAGTTCTTTAATTGTTTTTTTAATGTTATCTTCATTGAACTCAGTCATACCTGTCAATTGTTTTTCAAAATGAATGATTAGTTCTTTTCAATTTCCCAGGGTTGCTAGTAATTCTTGCAACTCTTTTTTGACAACGACATCTTCAAAGAAAATATCTAAGTGGTCGTTGATTTCAATTGCACAACTAATTTCATTTTTAAATAATAACAAGACGTTATCTAATCATTGTTGGTCAACGTTTGCGATTGGAAAACGAGTAGTATCAATATAACTTTTAACAAAATTTAAATAGTACTCGTTGTCAATTTTTTTCATTCATTGGTTGTTCATTCATTTTAGTTTACCCATATCGAATGTGCTTGGCGATTTTGAGAAACGTGTTTCATCAAAGATTTTAATTAATTCTTCTTTGGTATAAATTTCTCGTTCCTCTTTAGGACTTCAACCAAGAAGCGAAACAAAATTGAAGACCGCTTCTGGTAGATAACCTTGTGATTTATATTGTGAAATAAAGAACAAGGCATTCCCACTTCGTTTCGAAAGTTTTTTCTTCGAGTCATCAACGATTAAAGTTAAATGACAGAACTTCGGAATTTCTCATCCGTAAGTTTCGTAAATCATAATTTGTCGTGGTGTATTTGAAATATGTTCTTCACCACGAACAACGTGTGTGATTTCCATGTCACGGTCATCAATAACAACAGCAAAGTTATAAGTTGGAATCCCGTTAGTTTTTAAAATAACAAAGTCACCAATTTCTTTTGATTCAAATTTAACTTGGCCACGAACAAGATCGTTAATTGTGTAAGTTTTATTTTCTGGAACTTTAAAACGAATATTAAATGGTTCGTTCGCGTCCAACTTTTCTTTTACTTGTTCATCAGTCAACGATAAACATTTACGTGAATATTTTGTGGCGACAATTCCGCGAGCATTTTGTTCTTCACGTTCTTTTTCTAATTCTTCTGAAGTACAAAAACAACGGTATGCAAAACCATCATCAACTAATTTGTAAGCTAATTCTTTATAGCGATCAAATTTTTCTGATTGCATGTATGGACCATATTTTTCGACCGGATGCTTAATCGATTCATCCGCCAAGATTCCTAGTCACTCCATGTTATCAAATTGCGAATCAATCGCATCATCGACATTTCTTTCTAAGTCAGTATCTTCGATTCGAATAATGAAATCACCATCGTAATGTTTTGCGAATAAGTAATTCATTAATGCAGTTCTTGTGTTACCAATATGTAAGTAGCCAGTTGGCGACGGTGCATATCTTAATCTAAATCTAGTCATTTAAAATTCCTCCTAGTTGTTAAATTTGAAGAAGCAAACATCTCCATCTTGCATGATATAAGTTTTTCCCTCAAGGCGAATTTTACCAGCGTCTTTAACGGCTGATTCAGAACCAAGAGCAAAAATATCTTCACATTTATAAACGTCAGCTTTAATAAAACCTTTTTCAAAATCGGTGTGAATAATTCCGGCACATTGCGGAGCGTTCATTCCATCTTTGAATTGTCATGCTCGCGCTTCTTGCGGACCTGCGGTGAAGTAAGTTTTTAATCCTAATAGTTTGTAACCAGCTTCAACCAATGTACTCAAACCCGATTGTTTGATTCCTAACTCTTCCATGAAAACTTGTTTGTCCTCATCAGCTAGTTCTGAAAGTTCTTCTTCAATGTGAGCTGAGATGACAACAAGTCCGGCATTATTTGCATCAGCAAACGCACGTACTTTTTTAACATAATCATTTTCTGATTCGATTTCATCTTCCGCTACATTAGCGACGTAAATAAATTTTTTGCTTGTTAATAATTGAAATGATTTCAATAATAAACTTTCATCTTCATCGTATTCCAACGAGTTTAAAAGTTTTCCGTCACTCAAGGCGGCTTTTAATTTTTGTAAAAGATTTCATTCAGTTTGAATGGCGCGCTCTTTACTTGTCTTTGCTTTTGGCGCAAGCTTGTCAATTCTTTTTTTGACTGACGCTTCGTCAGCCAAAATCAATTCTAAATTAATAATTTCAATATCGCGAATTGGATCAACACTACCTTCAACATGAGTGATGTCTTTGTTATCAAAACATCTAACCACTTCGCAAATAGCATCCGTTTCACGAATGTTGGCAAGGAAGGCATTTCCTAATCCCTCACCTTTACTTGCTCCAGCAATTAATCCTGCAATGTCAACGAATTCGATTGTTGTATAAATTGTTTTTTTTGATTGAAAGATTTCAGACAACTTATTTAAACGCGGGTCTTTAACTTCAACAACTCCAACGTTAGCATCAATCGTTGCAAACGGATAGTTCTCCGCTTCAACCTTTGAATTAGTTATTGCATTAAACAAAGTTGATTTACCAACGTTTGGTAAGCCAACAATTCCAATTTGTAATCCCATATCTTAGTCCTCTGATTCATAACCCATTAGCTCAAGAATTTTATTTAAATCCTCAACGCCATTATATTTAAGAACAATTTTATTATCTGAAATACTTACTCTTGTTCCAAATCTGATCATCAATTTATTTTCTATTCCATTCAACAATGGATCTCTTTTTTTAATTACTTTTGTCGTGACATCGTCACCACTTTGTAATTTTTTAATTAGTTGTTCCACATCACGAGCAGTTAAATTATTTGCCACGATGCGATCGAAAACTTCTTTTAGTAATTTTTCATTTGATAAAATTGAAAGCAATGGTTTTGCTTGTCCCATTGAAATTTCTTTTTGCAGCATTGCATCTTGAATGTATTGTGGTAAGTTGACCAAACGTAAAATGTTAGCAACATGCGAACGCGATTTACCAACACGTTTTGCAATTTCATCTTGTTTTAGGTTTAAAGATTTTGCTAACTGTTTGTAAGCAACCGCTTCCTCAATATCAGTTAGGTCAACCCGTTGAATATTTTCAATAATCGCAAACTCTTCCATTTGTTTAGAGTCAAGTTTGGCAATCACAACCGGAACTTCTTTGAGGTTCGCTAATTTTGCAGCACGGTATCGACGTTCACCCGCTACGATTTGATAAGAATTTTTTGCAACTTCGTTGACGATAATCGGTTGAATGATTCCGTTTTGTTTAATTGAATCACTTAACTCTTGAATCTCCACATCACTAAATATTTTTCTTGGTTGAAACGGATTGGGTTGTAAAGTTGAAATTGCAACTGTGCTTGTCAGCTCTTTTGCTTTCTCGGTGTCGTCCTCTAGTGAACCCACTAAATCAGTGACTGACTCACCAAATATTTCGTCAAGACCTTTAAAGTTATATCTTTTTTTAGTAGCCATTTTCTTTTAACACCTCTCTGACAAACTCATCATATTTTCTTGCTCCGTCACCTGTTGGGTCGTGCTCAAAAATTGATTTCCCTTCAATTGAAGATTCACTAATTTTAATATTACGAGGAATGACGGCTGAGTAAACTTTATTTTTAAACGTTGCCATTACTTCTGCTAAAACATCGTGCGCCAATCTTGTTCGCGAGTCGAACATTGTCACAAGCACTCCCTCGATAGTTAAATGAGGATTTAAAGTTTCTTTAACTTTTTTAATTGTTCTTAAAAGTTGTGCTACCCCATGCATCGCATAGTGTTCTGCTTGAATGGGAACTAAAACCGTGTCGGCCGCAGTCAATCCATTTCGATTAATCAAACCTAAACTTGGCGGGCAGTCGATAATAATGAAATCATAATTATCTTTTACTTTTTTTAATTCGTTTTTCAAGACGTTTTGATTTTCATTTTTTTGTTCTAATAAGATTAAGTCGGCAGCTGCGACGTCGATCGAACTTGGAGCAAGATCAACACCGTTTCTAAGATTTTTTACGATCACACTTTCCAGTGTTGCATCTCCCACTAAAACCTCATACATACTAATTGAATTTCCATCAATCATATGACCAATTCCAGTTGTGGCATTAAATTGTGGATCAATATCCATTAATAAAACTTTGCGCCCATAGCGCGCAAGTCCGCAGGCCAGGTTAACAGAGGTTGTTGTTTTACCAACTCCTCCTTTTTGATTTGCTACCGCGATTATTTTCCCCATCTTGCTTTACCTCTTTTTTCATTTATATTATATATTATTTTCCTAACGGTCGATTTTTAATTTGAGCATACATTCTTGGATATGTATTGCTGGTTGGTTTAACTTTTTGATAAATAATATTGTTTCTCACGCCAATTATTTCCTCATCAAAGTGTTGAATTGAAACAAACTGTAGACCTAACTGTTGCTCTTGACCGTTTAAATCGGCCAGTTCCTCGTCAAGTTTCTGTGATTTTAAACAAATGAAGTGTCCATCGACCTTTAAAGCTTGAACCGCAATTTCTAATAAAACATTTAACGCTGCGACTGCTCGCGAGATAATGATATCTTGTGTTTCTTTAAAGGTTTTAGAATACTTCTCAGCTCGTTCGGTTACAATTCAAACATTACTTAATTTTAATTCGTATACCGCTTTTTCCAGAAAAGATGTTTTCTTTGCGTTTGATTCAATTAAAGTTAGTTTGATATCCGGAAAACAAATTTTCAGAACGATGCCCGGAATTCCTGGTCCCGTTCCAACGTCGCAAATTTTCTTACCACTTAAATCCATCTCGTCACAAATTAATAATGAATCGTAAAAATGTTTTGCTCAAACATCACGGTGTTCAACGATTCTGGTTAGATTGTGAATCTCGTTTTCCTGAATCAAAAGTTGATAGAACTGTTCGAGACTGGCAATCTTTTCATCTGTTAAATCGATATACTTTAGTTTTTTAATTTTTGCAATTATATCTTGAATCATGTTGTTCACCTGTACTTTCATTATTTATTTCGATTTGGATATTTTTTTCGTAAATGAATTAATAGCATCTGAATATCCGCTGGATTAACTCCCGAAATTCTCGAAGCTTGTCCAATCGAGATCGGTCTGATTGCTGTTAATTTTTGACGCGCTTCTGTTGCGATTGAATCAACTTCACTGTAATCAATATCGTTTGGAATCATTTTGGTTTCCAGTTTCTCTAAACGTGAAACAGATTCTAATTCTTTTTTAATGTATCCTTCAAAACGAATATTGATAACTAAATTTTGTAATTGATTCTCGGTTAAGAAATTTAAAACATCAGTATGTTTTTTGATAACATTAACATCAACAGTTGGTTGTTTGATAATTTCAAATAAACTAAATCCTTGATGAATATTTGATTGGCCAAGTTGCATCAGTTCAACTGCCAAATCCATCTTTGGAGTAATGCGAATTGCTTTTAATTTTTCAATTGTACTTTCAATTCCATTTTTGAAAGCTAAGTAATCTTTTCATTCGTGTTCCGAAATCAAACCAATGTCGTGTCCGTATTTTTTCAAACGTAATTCAGCGTTATCATTTCTTAATAACAATCTGTGTTCAGCACGCGAAGTTAAAAGTCGGTATGGTTCGACAACTCCTTTGTTAATTAAGTCGTCGATCATGACGCCGATGTAAGCTTCATGTCTTCTTAAAATTAATGGTTCAAGATTATCTAATTTTCTCACGGCATTAATTCCGGCAATCAAACCTTGACCCGCCGCTTCTTCGTAACCACTTGTTCCATTAATTTGTCCAGCACAAAATAAATTTTTAACTAGTTGTAATTCTAAGGAAAGTTTAAGTTGTGTCGGATCGATGCAATCATATTCAATTGCGTAAGCTCATTTGTCAACGACAACATTTTTAAATCCGGGCAGTGATCGTAACATTTTATCTTGAACTTCAATTGGCATTGAAGTTGAAAATCCTTGCACGTATCATGTATCCATATGAACAGATTCTGGTTCTAAAAAAATTTGGTGCTCCACTTTGGAATTGAAACGAACAATTTTGTCTTCGAAGCTCGGACAATATCTTGGTCCAACCGAATCAACTTCTCCCGAGTACATCGCTGACTTGTCTAAATTTTCTTCAATGATTTTTTTTGTTTCATCAGTTGAGTGAATTAAGTAACAAGGTTCTTGTTCATCAACCGGTGTAAAAGTTTTGGTTGAAAATGAAAATGAAATTTTTTTGTCAGTTCCAGGTTCAAGTTTAGCATCACTTAAATCAACAGAATCTTTTTTAACACGCGGTGGTGTTCCAGTTTTAAATCTTTTTGTTTTGATTCCAATTTCTTTTAAACGTTCTGATAATAATTTTTGAGTTATCTCACCATTGGGACCTTCTTCAATTCGTTCGCTTCCACGAAGAACACGACTCGATAAATATGTCCCCGTTGTTAATACAACTGCTTGGCATTTTAAGAATGAACCGTCTTGAAAAACAATTCCGTTAACTTTGTTATCATCGTCAAGTGTAATGTCAACAACAACACCTGAGACTAGTGTTAAATTTTTTTGTTCCTCAACTTTTTGTAACATATATTTTGAATACTCAATTTTGTCAGACTGTGCGCGGAGCGCTCACACTCCCGGACCACGTGATGAGTTTAATAACTTCATTTGTAATGATGTTGCGTCGGCCGCTTTAGCCATCTCGCCACCGAGCGCATCAATTTCACGAACAACAATTCCTTTTGCCGGTCCACCGATTGAAGGGTTACATGGCATCATGGCAATTTTATCTTTGTATAAATTTATCAACGCAGTTTTTTTACCAAGACGTGCAGCAGCTAATGCCGCTTCAACTCCGGCGTGTCCACCACCAACTACAATAATTTCGTAATCGTTCATCACATGTTCACCTCTTTCAATTTACAAAATAAAAAACACTTAATGTGTTTTATTTCAATCTTTCAAAAATAATTTCTTTTGTTACAATTTTTGCAAAATCAATTTCATCACTTAGTAAGTTTTCAAATTTAATTTTATTTGCGTTAGCACCCATTTGCGTAACCATCCTTGTATAATTTTTTACAAGAACAGGTTTTAATAAATAACAGATCACAATAATCGCTTGGCGAATGTTTGCTAAAAATAATTCAAGCTCTTTTATTTTTCCTTCTTTTTCTAAATCTCACGGGCGAGTGTCTTCGATTAATTTGTTACACTCTTGTCCCAATTTTAAAACTTCCATCACAGCTTCAGAAATATTATATTTATCCATCTTAGCTTGATAATTTTTAATTGTCTTTTTAGCAGACAACATAATTTCAGAATTTAAATCTGCGTTCACCGAAAGTGAACCATCAAAATATTTCATAATCATATTTGAAGTTCTTGATAAAAGATTTCCAACATTGTTCGCTAGGTTGATGTTAAATGATTCTCTAAAAAGATCATCAGTAAAATTCCCATCGCGATCAGTTGGTAAATTATGCGCAACATAAAAACGTAACGCATCTGATCCGTAAGTGTTAATGACATCAATTGGATTAACAACGTTACCAATTGATTTTGACATCTTGGTATCACGATTTAAAATTCATCCGTGACTCAATAATTTGTCTGGAGTTCTTAAACCTAATCCGTTTAAAATAACTGGTCAATAAATTGAATGGAACCTTGTGATTTCTTTTCCAACCAATTGAACAATTTCAGTTTCATCGGATCAAAATTTTTGTAACAATGATTCGTCTCCGCTTTTGTAACCAAGAGCAGTTATATAATTTGATAACGCATCAAGTCAAACATAAATAATATGTTTATCGTTCTCTTTAATTTTTATTCCTCAATCGAAGCTAACACGTGTCACAGATAAATCTTCTAAGTTATTTAAAATAAAATTATTTAGCATTTCATTTTTTCTTGCTTCCGGAATTAAAAAGTCCGTCGCAAATAATTTAACAAGAAAATCTTTGAACGCTGAAACTTTCAACATGTAAGTTTCTTCTTCAAAATCGATGGCAACATTTCCACAAACGTTATGTTTAAAATCATCATCGTATTGAGCGCGTGTTAAAAATTCTTCACAGCTAACACAGTACTTCCCTTGATATGATGAAGGATAAATTAAATCTTTTTCATACAAGTCAGTAAATATTTTTTGCACAGCATCAACGTGATCTTGATCAGTTGTTCGGATGAAACGATCGTAATCGATGTCTAATAATTTTCAAAGATTTTTAAAAGTCTCAACAATTCCGTCGACAAAAACTTTTGGTTCTACTCCTTGCGCTTCAGCCTTCTGTTGAATTTTCAAACCGTGTTCGTCAGAACCAGTTAGAAAGAAAACATTGTAACCCATTTCTTTTTTGTAACGAGCAAGAATGTCAGCCAATGTTGTGGTGTAGGCGTGTCCAATGTGAAGGTTTCCACTTGGGTAATAGATTGGAGTTGTAACATAAAAATTATTTTTTTTCATTTCGTCTATTCGCTTTCTTCTAAATAGTAAAGAGCTTTAAGCCCACGAAAGTTTTCATGGTCAGCCATTCCATAGCCGACAATTTTTTCATCACCTAAATCAAACAATGATTCAACTTCGACATCTTTATTTTTTTCTTCATTTTTTCTATTGACCAATGATAAAACTTTTACAGTTCTTGGTTCACCTTCATTAACAACTTCATAAAGTCTGCTTAAAGAATTTCCTTTGTTGTATACGTCAGTTAGGATTAAAACATTTTCATCCTTGATAGAAGTTTTGGTATCAAGATCGAGTGTAATATTTTTCTTACCGTCGGTTTGATCGAACGCAACAAACTGAATTAGAACATCAAGCGGAAGTTCTCGAATAAAATCTGCAAGGAAAACAAAAACACCTGACAACTCAGAGATAATAATTAATTTGCTTCCAGTAAAGATTTCTTTGTATTCATTTGCCTTGGCAACGATCGCAGCTTTAATTTCTTCTTCTGTAACTGCTATTACTAATTTTTTTTCACTCATTTAAATCACCCTTTCAAAAATTTTATTTACATTTCGTAAAAAATATTTATTATCGAACATTTTATTTAGTTGATCGACTTCAACAAATTTATTAACTCCGTTTTCAATTAGAACTTCTTTAAATTCTTTTTGATCACGCATCGCTTCCATTGTACATTTCTGAATAAAATCATAAATCTCTTCACGAGAAACTTTTGATGTCTTAATTATTTCAGTTAAAACTCTTTGACTAAAATAAATTCCTTTTTGTTCATCAAGATGTTGTTGAATTTTATTTTCGTTAACGAAAATATTTTCAACCACTCCAGCTAATCGCTCAGAAACATAAACGATGGTACTAAAAATATCTGGCAACATAATTCGTTCGTTGGAACTATGTGAGATATCACGTTCATGTCACAGAACATTATTTTCAAATGCCATGTTCACAAACGATTTAATAAACCGCGACAACCCAACAACGTTCTCAGAACTGATGGGATTTTTTTTGTGCGGCATTGATGACGAACCTTTTTGTCCTTCACCAAACCCTTCACTCATTTCTTGAATTTCACTTTGTTGAAATAATCGAATCTCAGTTGCGATCTTTTCAAAAGTCGAAGCAGTGTTTGCAATGACTGAAATTAAAAATGCATGTCGGTCTCTTTGTGTTACTTGTGTTGATAATGCGTCGACGCCCAAACCAAATTGTTGTGCAACATATTCTTCAACTTCAATTTCAAGATTGGCATAGTTACCCATCGATCCAGAAATTTTAGAAACCTCTGAATGTTTTCGCGCTAAAGCAAATCTTTCTAATTGTCTTTTTAATTCTTCGTATCATAATAAAAACTTAAGTCCTAGCGATGTTGGTTCACCGTAAATTCCATGAGTCCTTCCAGTTATGATAACATCTTTATACTTAATTGCTTTTAATTTTAAAATTTCTAAAAAGTGATTCAATGATTTTTCTAAAACGTCATTTGATTGTTTAATCAAAATATTTTGGGCGGTGTCAACGATGTCAGTCGAAGTTAAACCTAAGTGGATTCATTTTTTTTCTTCACCTAAAGATTCTGAAATCATTCTTGTGAAAGCGACAACATCATGTTTCGTAACTTTCTCAATCTCTAACATTCGAGCGATGTCAACTTTTGCTTTCGCTTTTATTTTTTTAACATCATCCGTTGGGACAACATTAATTTTTGCTCAGCCTTCCACAACTTTGATTTCAACATCAAGTCACGTGTTTAATTTATTTTCTTCGCTTCAAATTTTTTCAATGTCTGAATTCTGATAACGCTTAATCATTTTCTCACCTCATTTTTTTATTTATTAAATTTGTTTTCGTATAGAACAGTTTGTTTTCGATCAGGTCCAACTGAGAAACCAGCGATTGGTACTTCACAAATTTTTGAAATCATTTCTAAATAATTTTTTGCATTTTGTGGAAGTTCGTGTAACGATTTCACTTGTGTGATATCTTCTTTTCAACCCGGCAAGTCCATGTAGACCGGAACACATTTTTCATATTCCTCATTCGTTGCCGGAACACTAGTTAATTCTTTTCCGTTTAAAGTATAGTGTGTGCAAACTTTCAAAGTATCGAAACCAGTTAACACATCAAGTAGTGTGATGAAAATTTCATCTAAGTCAGAAATACGAATTGCATATTTCAACGCAACTAAATCTAATCAACCAATTCTTCTTGGACGTCCAGTGTTCGAACCATATTCATGTCCGACTTCACGGATTTGATCTCCGATTTCATTTTTCAATTCTGTTGGGAAAGCTCCAGTTCCAACTCTTGTGCAATAAGCTTTAACAACTCCAACAATATTTGTAATTCATCTTTGTGAAATTCCTGTTCCTAACGAAACATTGTTTGCAGAACAATTTGAACTGGTTACAAACGGATAAGTTCCGTGATCGATATCAAGCAACGCTCCTTGCGCTCCTTCGAATAAAACATTTTTACCTTCTTTGATTGCGCTCTCTAAGAAAAGTCCACAATCAATTACTTGCGATTTAATTTTTTCATAAGCTGCCATCGTATTTTTATAAACAGTTTCAAAATCAATTGGTTCTTTATTAAACATTGCTTTTAAAAATTTATTTTGGTATGCAACGTTTGCTTTTAATTTCTCTTTGAAGTTTGGTAATGCAACATCACCAACACGCAATCCCATACGTGAAACACGATCTTGGTATGCAGGACCAATTCCTTTTTTAGTTGTTCCAATTTTAAATTCACCACGAGCATCTTCTTGTGCCGCATCAATTTCAGAATGGTATGGGAAAATTAAATGTGCACGATCAGAAATTAATAACTTCCCGATTTTCTCTCCCGAGTTTTTAATTGCTTCAAACTCACTGACAAGATTTTCTAAATTAACAACGCAACCGTTTCCGATGACGTTAATTGTTTTCGGATTAAAGATTCCTGAAGGAACAATTGTCACTTTATATTTTTTACCATTGAAGTTAATCACATGACCAGCATTGTCTCCACCAGCAAAGCGAGCAACAACGTCGCTTGTTTGTGCAAAAACGTCTGTCATTTTTCCTTTACCTTCGTCACCTCATTGTGCTCCAACAATAACCATTGTGTTATATTTATTCATAACAATTCCTCCTTTAGTTATACTTGTTCATAATATTGGTAAATGCTACATCGCTAACAAAGTCCGTTACAAAATCAGACTTGTCTAGCACTTCATCTTTTATTTGTTTGATTTCGTTTTCTGTTAGTTTCATTAAAACTCAATCGATAATTTTAATACCATTGATTGGAGCACCAACTCCAATTCGAAGACGATTAAATTTTTCAGTTCCTAAGTGGGCAATGATATTTTTAATTCCATTGTGACCACCGGCCGAGCCTTCGCTCCGGAAGCGAAATCTCCCCACGTCAAGATCTTTATCATCATAAATTATGAGAACATCTTCTTTAGCAATCTTGTAATAATTCATAACTTCAATGATAGCTTGTCCTGACAAGTTCATGAATGTTAATGGTTTTAAGAATAAAACTTTTTCGCCGCCAATTTTTGAAAAATAGACAATTGAATTATTGTCCTCATCCTTTTTAGAAAAGGGAAAGCGGTCTAGTAAAACATCAAGTGCGATAAAGCCAATGTTGTGACGTGTCTTTTCATATTGTTTTCCTGGATTACCAAGTCCGACAATTAACTTCATTATTTTTTGTTTCTTGATTCAACGTATTTAGCAACACGTTTACTAATAAATTCGTGATAATCGTTATACACGTCAGATAATGAATGACAATCAACTGAACTTTTAATCATATTTGCTAAGAGTTCGGCGATTGAGATAATTTTTAATTTATCAAAGCGTTTCTCTTGTGGGATATCGATGGTGTTCGTAACAATTACAGATTCAACGATTCCGTTTTTAATTACTTCTTCCATACGTTCTTTTGCCGGACTATTGAATAATCCGTGACAAGCGATAATATAAACTTTTTTGGCTCCGTGTTCTTTTAATGCTTTAGCGGCATTAACAATTGTTCCTCCGGTGTCGATCATGTCATCAACAACGAAACAAGTTTTATCTTTAATGTCCCCTAAAACAAATTCCACTTCAGCTTTATTTGGTTCTGGTCTTCTTTTAGCAATAACGGCGATTCCAGAAGTGGCTGCTCCTGTAAATGACGCAACGTTATGTACCCGCGAAAGTCCTCCGTGGTCCGGTGAGACTAGGATGCAATCTTTCGGATCTAATTTTAAGTCAATAATTGTATCAACAATTTCCGATGCAACTGATTGTGCTGTTGTAAAGTTATCAAGCGGAATATCGAAGAATCCCATTGTTTGTGTCGAGTGTAAATCAACACAAATAACTCGATTAGCTCCGGCGTTCTCAATCATATTAGCCACTAATTTAGCGGTAATTGGTTGACGTCCTTTTGCTTTTCTATCTTGTCGCGCATATCCAAAGTAAGGAATAACGACATTAATTCTTGCAGCTGACGCTCTTTTAAAAGCATCGATCGCAATTAATAATTCCATTAAATTATCATTTACTGGTTGATTAGTTGATTGTATTATATAAATTTCTTTTCCTCGTACACTATCAAGTGATTGCACTAAGATTTCACCATCGGCAAAGTACGAAGTTTTTGTTTTTGATTGTTCAATACCTAGTAATTTACATACCTCTTCTACAAGCGGTTGGTTTGATGTTAATCCAAAAATATTTATTTCTGCCATTTTGTTTATCTCCCTACTAATAATACCAAATAAATAGAGCACTATTTTTTTAAAATCCAATTTCCAAAACAGTGCCGTAGTCAAAAACATTGAATTCTGCACTCATTCTTGGGTAAATATTCGCAACGCAAAAAATTCTTAGGCCTTCTAGACAACGTTAGTGAAAGTGCAACATTAAAAAACACCGAACAACCCGAAATAAAATCGCGGATATTATGCGATTTTCTTCAAGAAATGCCGTTTTTTCTTTATAATTTAAGGAGTTGATTTTTTGAGGTGAAATTATGAGTCTAGTATATATGCACGGTTTAACGCACGCTAATGGTGGGAAAAAACTGTATGAGAATTCGGAACTACGTTTGAATAAAGACGAACACATTGCTTTGATTGGTCCAAACGGAGCAGGAAAAACAACATTGTTAAATATTATTGCTCAAAAAATCGTTCCAGATCACGGGGAAGTTGAAATTCACCCCAAAACTAAAATTGGATATCTTGACCAACACCAGGATGTTAATGGTGAACAAACGGTTGAAGAATATTTAAAACTATCTTTTCAAGAGTTGTACGATCTTGAGAAAAAGATGCACGATATCTACGCCAAAATGGCCGAGGAATACGATGAAGATGAATTAGTTAAAGCGTTAAAATACCAAGACATTTTAAACGTAAATGATTTTGAAACAATCGATAAAAAAATTGGGAACTTAGTCACTGGATTAGGAATTGGAAACGATAAACTAGCGATGCCAATGGGCTCTTTATCAGGTGGACAACGCGGAAAAGTGATGTTAGCCAAGCTCTTATTAAGTGGAAATGACTTCCTCTTATTAGATGAACCAACTAACTTTTTAGATATTGAACAAGTTGAATGACTAGCGAAGTTCTTACAAAACTTCGATAAAGCTTTTTTAATGGTTTCCCATGATAATGAATTCATTAATAAGACTTGCAAAATCATTTATGCGATTGAAAATTTACATTTGACTCGCTATGTCGGAAACTATGAAAAATATTTAGAAGAATCAGCCATGTTGAAATTACAACACGAAAAAGCTGTAGCTTCACAACAGCAACAAGTAGATAAGTTGAAAACTTATATTGCTAAAAACTCGGCTCGTGCTTCAACCGCAAAAAGTGCACAGTCACGACAAAAACAATTGGAAAAAATGGATCTATTAAAAGATTGAAATGAGGATGCCAAACCCCACTTCAACTTTACCTATAAACGTCCTTCAACAAGTGTTGTTGTGAAAGCAAAAGATCTTGCCATCGGATACGATCACGCTTTATTGAGCGAATTAAACTTTGAAATTCGTGAAGGTGAAAAATGTATTATCTCCGGGCGAAACGGGATTGGGAAAACAACCCTTTTAAAAACAATGTGTACTGAAATCGATGCTTTTAGCGGAACAATCGAACTTGGTCATAACGTTTCGTATGCTTATTTCCATCAAATTGAGGAAATGGAGCCAATCACACCAATTCAATATCTTTTAAATCACCACGACAAAATTACCGAGGCTGATGCTAAAGCTAAATTAGCGCAATTTGGAGTGCGAAAACAATTAATGTTTCAAGCAATGAACACCTTATCTGGTGGGGAACAATCAAAAGTTCGTTTGTCTTCTTTATCACTAGAACCTTGTAGTTTACTTGTTCTCGATGAACCAACAAACCACATTGATGTGAAAGCAAAAGACGCTTTACTTGAAGCAATCCAAGCGTTTAAAGGAACTGTTCTTTTAACAACGCATGATATCAACTTCTCAACAAAATGAGCTGATAAAATCATCAACTTCGATGATCTAGCCTAGTCCCTCTACCAACAAAAGTTGCATATTTTAATTATTTAATTATAATAATTGAAACAAGGAGGTATTAATTATGGCAGGTAACGATTTCGATTCAAGATGCTTTAAATGTGTTGCAGAAATGCAACAAAAAGGAATGGGTGGCAAAGGTGCTAGCGTTTTAGCTGGTAGAATGCAATCCGGACTAGTTGGTCAAAACCCAGATGATATCTACGTTTGTCCAAAACATAGTTAATAACACTAAAAAAATCGTGGTTAACACGATTTTTTCTTTACAATAATTACATATTGGAGGTTAATATGATATTTGACAAAATTAGCAACTTAAATAAGTACAAAGGAATTAACAAAAATCTCGATCAAGTAATCGATTTTATTGCAGCAAATGATTTGGCCGCTTTCCCCGATGGGGAACACAAAATCGACAACGATAATTTCTTTAAAAAAATCAATCAAGCATGTTTCAATCTTGAGGACGCACCTTACGAATTGCACAAAATATACGCCGACATTCACATCATTGTTGACAAGAAATCTGAATTCGTTGGTTTTCGCCCCAAAGACGAACTTGAACACAGCGAATTAATTAACGACGACCCGGAACACGACGTTCGTTTTGTGAAGGATGAAATTAAAAACACCATTCATTTAGAAAATGATAAGTTCGTTCTTTTCATGCCTGGTGAAGGACATGCTCCGAAAATCAAAAATGGTTTTGAAAATGTTAACAAAATTATTTTTAAAGTTAAATGATAAAAGTAGCCCATGGCTACTTTTTAATTACACAATTATATAAATTAATATATTCTTCTAACGAGATGTTTTCTGGACGAAGAGTTGAAACAATTCCGACCTCATTCAATAATTGAGCGGCGTCGTGGTCGGGTAAAGTCGATTTAACGTTGTTTAAAATTGTCTTTCTTCTGTTGTTGAACAACTTTCTCACTAAGGCAATAAATGCCTCAGTATCATCAATTTCACTCTTATGGTTGTTGGTAAAATCTAAGCTAATAATTGCTGAATCAACGGCCGGAACCGGATTAAACATATTTTTCTTAACTGTGAACTCGTACTTTGGTTTTGCGTAGAAATTCGACACGATTGATAAGTTATTGTATTTTGAATTACCCAGCTCTGCGCAAACTCTTTCAGCAACTTCCTTTTGAAACATTAAAATCGCTTGTTGTAAATATTCACTGTTGCGAAAAGCCTTAAATAGAATTTCACTTGTGATGTAATACGGTGTGTTTGAAATTAAGACAATATTTTTAAATTGACCGTGATATTTTTGCAACAATTCACTTCAATCAATCTCCAGCACATCCGCGATGATTAATTCAAAATTATCGGCTGTGATTTTAGCTTTAAGGATTTCCTCAAGGTCTTTATCAATTTCGATGGCGACAACTTTTTTGAATTGTTTTACTAATTCACCGGTCAAAGCGCCGCGGCCCGGGCCGATTTCAATTACCAGCGTTTCACCATCATTTTGCAAAAGCGAAATGATTTTCAAAATGAGGTTTTTATCGGTAATGAAATTTTGTCCATAGAATTTTTTAGCTTGCATTAGATTCCCTCAATATTTCTAAAACCGCTTCAACAGTTAAACCGGTATAGTTAAGTCATTTAAACAGTGTTTTGGCATTAATTTTTTCACTTCACGCAAAATAGGCGGCGATTTTCTTGCGATTGGCGGCTAAATTAAATTCATGCTGCAAGTAATCGTCTCAAGAAAGCGACGGATTTTGATCACCGTTAAAGGTAATGGCATTCTCCAATGCAAATACAATATCAGTCAGCTCCGCCTCAGCAATCCCAATTTTTCGAGTATTTTTAATGTTTTTTTTATCAACAAAAGCATTCGCACATTTGAAATCAAGATATTCATTAATTCGAGCGCGAATTTTATTCCCCGGACCGTCCGGATCGGTCATCACAATAATCCCGCGGGCAGCATTAGTTTTCTTGCAGACTTCTAAAAAGGTTTCATCAAACCCCAACCCGTTAGTAATTAGAAATTCAAGTTCATCACCCGGGAAAGCTTGCTTGATTTTTTGGACATCAGTCTTGCCTTCAACTACAATTACCTGTTTTAGAAACATGATGACACCTCTTTAAGCACGATTTTTTCGTTATTTAACTGTTTATATAGTATAATTATACACGAAGGGTTTTTCTATTAGAGGAGGAAATTATATGGCAACATGAGACCGTAAAAAAGAGTTTGTCGCTCTTGACTTAGGGACAGCTAACACAATTGCTTATTTAGGTGGACAAGGTATTATTTATAACGAACCATCGACAATGGCATACGATACTCATACAAACACAGTAATCGCAGCTGGTGAAGCTGCTTACGATATGGTAGGAAAAACTAACGACGATGTTCGTATGGTAGTACCATTGGTTGACGGGGTTATCGCTGATATGGACGCAGCAAAAGATCTTATCAAAATTATTTTTTCACGTATTAAATTATCAGATATCTTAAAAAACGCATTGGTAGTTCTTGCTTGCCCTTCAGGAGTTACTGAATTAGAAAGAACAGCTTTAAAACAAGTTGTTTTCGACATGGGAGCAAGAAAGGTTCTAGTTGAAGAAGAAGTTAAACTTTCTGCAATTGGAGCTGGAATCAACATTAGCATTGCTAGTGGGCACTTAGTAGTTGACATCGGTGGAGGTACAACAGATATCGCTATCATTTCTGCTGGAGATATCATTTTATCAAGATCAATTAAAACTGCTGGAAAACATTTCGATGAAGAAATCAGAAAATACATTCGTGCAGAATACAACGTATTAATTGGTATTAAAACAGCCGAAAAAATCAAAATGGAAATCGGTTCATTAACTAAATTAGACAATGGACGTACATTCCGTGCTTACGGACGTGACGTTATTTCTGGATTACCACGTGAAGTTGTAATCTCACCTGATGAAGTTAAAAACGCATTACTAGCACCATTCTCAAAAATTACAGACTTGATCGTTGAAGTAATGGAAAATACACCTGCTGAATTAGCTGGAGATATTATCCGTAACGGAATCACAATCTGTGGTGGTGGAACTTTAATCCGTGGAATTGATACATACTTTGAATCAATCTTCCAATTAAAAGTTACAAAAGCACAAGACGCTTTATTAACAGTTATTGAAGGTGCAAAAGAATATGAAAAACAAGTTGACAAATGATTAGAAGTTGTTGAATTACGCGAAGCTCGCGAATACCGTATTAAATAAGAAAGTTCCCTTACGGGACTTTTTTTTATGCCAAATTTTATTTTGGAAATAATTAGAATAGTCGTTTTACTATTACACCGATTTGATGTATTATGAATATAGATAATGTCAAATGGGGGTAAAAAATAATGGGAAAAATGGATTGAACCGATAAAAAACACATGGTTGTTGATTTTGGAACTGCATCAACAAGAGTCTACATTGAAGGCAAAGGAATTGTTTTCAATGAGGCTTCAGTAATTGCTGTTAATACAAAAACTAAAAAAATCGTTGCCATTGGCGAAGATGCTAAAAAATGTCTCGGAAAACAAAGCAAATATATTCGCGTTCACACCTTACAAAGTAATGGTGTCATTGTTGATATTCGTATGTTTGTTTTATTCCTTGGCGAAGTCTTTAAAAAATATACTGAAATTATTAAATCAACATACGTGACACTTGCTTGCCCTCCTGGATTAACTCCTGTTGAAAAAACCGCTTTAATTAAATCAATTGAAAGCTTAGGTTGCTTCTTTGTGGATCCACAAGATGCTTCAAAATTAGGTCTTTATGGAACTGGTGTTGATATCACAAAACCAGATGGTCGCCTTGTTTTAGACATGGGTGCCGGAAAAGTGACTTGTGGGATGGTTTCTTCAAACGAAGTTGTTGTACAAAAAAGCTTAAAAATTGGTGGTAACTACCTTGATAATGAAATTATGAAAACACTAAAAGCTGATTTAAAAATTGCTGTCGGTGAAGTGACAGCTGAAAAAGTAAAAAATGCTGTCGCAACAGCATTAAAAACGAAAAAAGGATTATCAGTTAAAATTTACGGATATGATGTGACATCAATGATGCCAACCGACAAAGATGTCACTGAAGATGATTTACAAGAGGTAATGAAAAAAGCCATCTACCAAATCACTTCATTAGTCACAACAGTCCTAGAAGAATCACCTTCAGAACTGTCAGAAGATATCATTAAAAATGGAATTGTTGTTGTTGGAAACTTTGCTAAACTAAATGGTTTAAAAGTTTACATGGAAGACTTCTTCGAAGTACCAATCACAATTGCTAAAAATTGTGGAACAGCCGTGCTTGACGGTGGAATTAAATACCGCGATCTTTCACGTGAAGAATACGAATTTAAAATGAAAAAAATTAAAGAAACTGAATATTAAAAAATCTCCCACCAATCATAGTGGGAGATTTTGTTATTCAACCAATAGTAGAATACCGGCAACTAACCCTAAAGGTCATGCAAATATAATTGCACATACACCTAATGCGATATGTGGTTGACCGTCTGTTTGTGCTTTTTTAGCTGCTAATGTCATCGGAATCATTCATGCCAATGGTAATAGTAAAAACGAAAAAAGAACAGTTTGAACTATCATTAAAATATAACTTGCTTGTCTCATACTTAATCCTCCACTCCTATTATATCGCATATTTTAGGAATTGAAAGGGACTGTACCAAACGCCCCACCCCTTAGGAAGATATTTATCTTGTTATTCGGTGGGTTTTTTGTTATAATTGAACCAGATTATATGTAACACGATAACTGTTATATGTGATTCAAATGTAAAAAACAAACAAATTTATATATTGAAAAAGGAGACCAGAAATATGGCTATAGGATCAAAAAAACCTACTTTCCTATCAATGGACTTAGGTACAGCAAACACACTTGTTTACATTGCTGGACAAGGAATCGTATACAACGAACCTTCAATCGTTGCATACCGTATTAAAGAAAACAAAATTATTGCCGTTGGAGCAGAAGCATACAAAATGATCGGAAAAGGAAATAAAACTATCCGTGTCGTTAGACCAATGGTTGATGGTGTTATTACTGACATCCGTGCTACTGAAGCACAATTAAGATACATCTTTACAAAATTACGTATCTCAAAACAATTAAGAAACTCAATTATGTTATTAGCATGTCCATCAGTTATTACTGAATTGGAAAAAACAGCGTTGAAAAAAATCGCAGTTAACTTAGGAGCAGACCAAGTCTTCGTTGAAGAAGAAGTTAAAATGGCCGCACTTGGTGGAGGGGTAAATATTTACGCTCCAACAGGAAACCTAATCGTTGATATGGGTGGGGGAACAACTGATATTGCTGTTCTTGCATCAGGTGACATCGTATTGTCAAAATCAATCAAAGTTGCCGGTAACTACCTAAACGATGAATGTCAAAAATTCATCCGTTCACAATATGGACTAGAAATCGGTTCAAAAACTGGTGAATCAATCAAAGTTAACATCGGATCATTAACTAAATACCCTGATGAAAGACGTATGAAAGTTTATGGACGTGACGTAGTTTCAGGATTACCACGTGAAATCGAAATTACTCCTGAAGAAATTCGTGAAGTATTAAAAGTACCAGTATCACGTATTATTGACTTAACAGTTCAAGTATTAGAAGAAACTCCACCTGAATTAGCTGGAGATATCTTCAGAAATGGTATTACAATCTGTGGTGGTGGAGCCTTAATCCGTGGTATTGATAAATACTTCGCAGATACTCTACAATTACCAACAAAAGTTGGGGAACAACCATTATTAGCCGTTATTAACGGAACTAAAAAATTCGAATCAGAAATTTGAGAAGTAATTAAAGCTCAAAGAATGCACACTGAAAACTAATCCAAATTTAATTTAAGTGCAAACAATTAATTAAAGGAGGAATCTCGAATGTACAACGAAGTAAAACGACCTTATATTTCACTTGACCTGGGAACAAGTAATATTCTTGCTTATGTTTCAGGACAAGGAATCGTATATGATGAGCCCTCACTAATGGCATATGACATTCGTACTAATAAATTAGTTGCGAGTGGTTCAGCTGCATATGAAATGATGGGTAAAACAAATGATGAAATTAGAATGGTCACACCTCTAGTTGATGGAGTTATCTCCGATCTAGATGCGACAAAAGACTTATTAAATCATATTTTTAATCGTTTAAAAATGATGAACTTCTGAAAAAGTTCAATTGTTCTCTTGGCTTGTCCAAGTGGAGTAACTGAATTAGAACGTGATGCGTTGAAACTTGTTGCCAAAGGCATGGGAGCATCATTAGTTGTAATTGAAGAAGAAGTTAAAATGTCCGCTGTTGGTGCTGGACTTAACGTTGAATTGCCACAAGGTCATTTAGTTATTGACATTGGTGGTGGAACAACTGATATTGCTATCATCTCAGCTGGTGAAATTGTAGTTTCAAGATCAGCCAAAGTTGCAGGGAAATATTTCAATGATGAAATCTTGAAATATATTCGTTCTGAATACAACGTTTCAATCGGTATTGTTACCGCTGAAAAAGTGAAAAAAACAATTGGTTCATTAGTTAAATATCCTAACGAACGATCAATTCAAATTTACGGACGTGATATCGTCTCTGGTTTACCAAAAGAAGCTAAAATTGGTTCTGAGGAAATTAGAAACGTCCTATTATCAGCATTCAGTAAAATTACTGATGTTGTAATTGAAGTTATGGAAAACACACCTCCTGAATTAGCAGGTGATATCATGAGAAATGGTATTATGCTATGTGGTGGTGGAGCGTTGATTAGAAATATTGATAAATATTTCTTCGACATCTTCCAATTGCCAACTAAAATTGCAGCCGACCCTCTATCATGCGTTATCGAAGGAACAAAAGCTTATGAAAAAGTTGTTCTAAGACACATTGAAGAAGGTATGTATGTTGACCAACAAAAAACTTATCTTGAAGGACTTAAATAGTCCGCAACCCAGGGTTTAACTCTGGGTTTTTTTATGCTTAAATCCCCTTTTTTCTTTTCATAAAATATATAATATTTTGGTGGAGGTGACCTATGATCACAATTAATAATCTCAAGAAAACATTTCGCAAATACACCATCCTCGATATTGACAATTTAGTGATTGGCGATAACGAGAAAGTGGCAATTGTCGGAAAGAACGGTGTTGGAAAGACAACGCTTTGCGAAATCATCATGGGAACTCAGGCCCCAACAAGTGGCAAAATTGAAACAAGTATTGATGACTTACGTAAGAATGCCGTGTTTCAAGAAACTGGTTTCTCAAACGATGTTAACATTTACAGCATCGCAAAGTTCTACCAAGATATCTTTCGCGCTCGCGATTTTGACCTTGACGCATCCTTTGAAAAGTATGAAATCGCTGATTTAAAAAAACGTCGCTACAACCGTTTATCGGGTGGACAAAAGCAGAAATTTAAATTGTTAATTTCCCAACTAAACCAACCCAACCTCTTATTATTGGATGAGTTGACAACCTCACTTGATTACGAGTGACGCCAAAAAATCTTTAAAATTCTCAATCAAATGAGTCACGAGAACAAGGCAACTATTCTCTTGATTTCACACGACCCCGAAGAGATTGGTGCTCTTTGTGATCGCGTAATCATTTTAAAGGATACAAAAATATTTAAAGACTTTACCTTAAAAGGTGACGCCAAAGAGCGAGTCGAACTTGTGAGAAAGGAATTAGCTTGAGATGAAACCACTATATAGACAAACACTATTAATGTATAGCAAGAGCATTTATTTTATCGTCCTTGGACTAGCGCTGCAAATCGCTTTTGTTTTCATTTTTGGTTTCGCCATCGCTGATGGCATTGCTAAATCATTAATCAATAACGGAACCGATGTGACCCGAGCTGACGTGTTGACGACAATGGTCGGAAACATTACGCTTATTTCAGGCCTTTCAATTGGTTATATGGCCTTTTCGTTTGATTTGATCTCACTTAAAGCAACAAAACAATTTAAACAAATCTCACTTGCTAACATTACGAGAGCAAAATACTTAATTACTTTATTGCTTGTGAATATTACCTTTTTACTAATTACCGTTTTAATTCAAGCAATTCTCTTAATTGCCATCTTTCATATTCACTTAACAGCAGAAGTGATTCTTTCCCTCACAATCATGCCTGTGATTTATACAATTATCGGCTTTACCACCGCTTTAGTCACAACCGGAATTTGTGATAGTCAAAAAGTGATGACAGTCCTTGTGATGTTGGGATTTTACATCATGATGTTTACAAGTGGAACCTTTATGTATTGAGAACCTTTCTCAATTTACGCAAAAACAATTCCAATGATCACACCAATGGGTTGTCTCTTGCAGTTAATGAGCTTTTCCTTTGCACCAGAACATTCGTTTACCGAAATTTGATGAGCTCTACCCATCTTTATTGTTGAAATGACAGCATTAATTTACGGCGCTTACAAATTATTCAAATGAAATTAGCAACGGAATGACATTTAGAGTGCTTGTTTATTGATATCAACGGAATAAATGGATATAATTAAAATACTTAAATAAGGAGGAATTATTAATGAAATTTGAGGATCGTACATATATAGCGCTCGACTTAGGGACAAGTAATATTTTAGCTTATGTCTCAGGGCAAGGAATCGTATATAATGAACCATCGATTATTGCATACGATAATATGACAAACAATTTATTAGCATTGGGGCAAGAAGCTTATGACATGTTAGGAAAAACACACGAGAACATCAGTTTAGTTGTTCCAATCCGTGATGGGGTTATTACTGACCTTGATGCGGCTCGTGATATGTTAAAACATATCTTTGAAAAACTAAAAATGATTAATGACTGAAAAGATTCAATTATCTTATTAGCATGTCCAAGTGGTGTTACCGAATTAGAACGTGATGCATTAAAACAAGTTGCTTACGATATGGGTGGAGAACTTGTAATCGTGGAAGAAGAAGTTAAAATGTCAGCCATTGGCGCTGGAATTGATATTGAATTACCAAAAGGGAATGTTGTTATTGATATCGGTGGAGGAACTACTGATATCGCGATTATTTCGGCTAACGATATTATTATTTCAAGATCAGTTAAAGTTGCTGGAAATGTGTTCAACGAAGAAATTAAAAAATACATTCGTTCAGAATACAACGTCTCAATCGGGGAAAGAACATCAGAAAACGTTAAAATGGAATTAGGATCACTGACTAAATACAAAGGTGAAAGAAATATTTCAGTTTACGGGCAAGATATTGTTTCTGGATTACCAAAAGAAGTTATCATTTCTTCTGAAGAAGTAAGAAACGTGTTTGTCAACGCGTTTAGTCGTATTACCGACTTATTAATCGAAGTAATGGAAAATACACCTCCCGAATTAGCTGGTGACATTATTACAAATGGTTTAACAATTTGTGGTGGTGGTGCTATGATTCGTGGAATCAAAGACTACTTCACAGGAATCTTTAATATTCCATGTAAAATCTCAAGCAACCCATTAGTTGGTGTTGTGGAAGGTGCACAAGCATTCTACAAAGTAATCAACAAACGTTTAATGGAAGGTTACTACGGTAAAAACGGAGATACTCTTCGTCGTAAAAACAACCCATCATTAACTTAAGACTAAAAAAACCAACTTGCGTTGGTTTTTTTTATATCAAATTTGTGATTAACAAAGTGTGACTAAGTTAATGAAATTTTAAACACTTTTTTGGCATTGGTAGCTGTTGCTGTAATAATATCTTGCACGTCCATGTTTTTTAAGTTCGCCACATAGTCGGCAGTGTAAGCAATGTAGCTTGATGTGTTAATTTTCCCACGCATTGGTTCTGGTGCTAAGTAAGGCGCATCAGTTTCTAATAGTAAGAAATTAATTGAAATTTCGCGTACTGTTTTATGTAATGCTTTCGCACTTTTGAATGTTACAATTCCCGGAATAGAAATGTAAAAACCACGCTCAATAAATTTTTGTGCTAGTTCAGGCCCTTGTGTATAACAATGGATAATTCCTGATTTCACTTTTTTACGATCGATAATTTCTAATGCATCTAAATAAGCATCTTCTTTTCCTTCTTCATCACGAATATGTAATGCAACCGGAAAGTTGTGTTTTTTCGCAACATCAATTTGTAATTCCAACAATTTAATTTGTTGGTCACGATATTTTTTACCATTATGGAAGTAATCCAATCCGATTTCACCGATCGCAACAACTTTGTCACCATTAGCTAATGTTTCAATTTCTTCTGTTTCCAAATCAATATCAACTTTGTGCGCTTCGTTGGGGTGAATCCCAACAGCGGCGTAAACTTCTTTATATTTTAATGCTTGTGTTAAAGCTCGCTTTGATGATTTAACATCAAAACCAACGTTACAAAAATAACTTACTCCGACTTTCTTGGCGCTCTCGATAATCTCCTTTGTTTCAATTTGTTCCTCTTGATATCAAGGATCGTTTAAATGTGTATGGGTATCAAATAAACCTTTACTCATGTTGTACCTCTTTTCTCATCTATATTATAAGTCTTAATTATTTACCGAGACAATATTTTTTAAATATATTGTCGATTATTTCCTCATTGATGTCAGCCAAACCTAAAAGATCGTTGAAAATATCCATCGCTTCACGGAGATCGACATTAATGAGGTCAATTGAAAAGCCGGCAGTAATATTTTCGTGGGCTATTGCAACTTTTGTTGCCGCCATTTCTAATTTCGAAATTTCGTTAACGTTCGTTAGAATCAAATCATCTGATTGCGAAATTTTGTTCATATTAAATTTAGTTTCAATCGCTTTCACTAAGTCTTCAATTTCATTGTTGACCGTTGAAATAAAAATAGGGCGCAACGCTTGAAACGTTTTTTGTAATTGTTTCACTTCGTCTGGCGATAAGAGATCCAATTTGTTGAAAATAAAAATAGTCTTATCTTTATCAACATCAATTAGGTCTTCATATTTTTCGTCATGATCGATAATGTATAAAATTAAGTCGGCTGATTGTGAATGTGAAAGCGAACGATCGATTCCGGCTTGCTCTAATTTATTTTCGGTTTTCCTAATTCCGGCTGTATCTAATAAATGCAGCGTGAAATTCTCTAGTGTAATTTCACCTTCCACAATATCGCGGGTGGTTCCCATTTCGTCCGAGACAATTGCTTTGTCTTCGTTTAATAACGCATTTAGGAGCGAAGATTTCCCAACATTAGGTTTACCAAAGATTACTGTTTTCAAACCGTTGTTGGCAACAGAGGCTCGTTTTGAAATCTCTAATGCTTTTAGTAACTTTACGTTTAGTTCTTTGATTTGTTGTCCAATCTCAATTGGAGTAATGTTTTCAGTCTCTTCATATTCAGGGTAGTCAATAGCGGTTTGCACTTGTGAAATAATATCCATCACGTTATTTTTCAAAATATTAACAATCGCATTAGTTTTCCCTGCCATATTTTTAGCACTAATTCGTAGTGCCAAATCATTTTTAGCTTCAATTAAATCATTAATCCCTTGTGCTTGAATTAGTGAGATCTTTTGGTTGAGGAAAGCACGTTTTGAGAACTCCCCGCGCTCCGCAATACGAGCACCATTACGAATAATCGTCTCCATAATCTTTTTAGCGACCAGGACACCACCATGACAGTTAATTTCAATCACATCTTCACCTGTGAAAGAGTTGGGTGCCACGAAGGTTAAGAGCAGAACTTGATCCAATAACACATCGCCATCAAAAAAATTACGAAGTACAGTTTGTGGCTGTGCCTCGATTTTTTTGGCTAATGATTGGTTAACAATTTTAAAAGCGTGTTCACCCGAAATCCGGATGATACAAATTGCTTGCTTAGCAATATTTGTTGCTGGCGCAACAATGGTATCGCTGAATGTATTTCTCATTTTAAAACCTACCTTTTGTACGTTAAAATAATTCTTCTATTTCCGTATTGTCCCACAGTTCGTGTTCGAATCCCTTTGAAATAAGATGTTCAAGCATTAACTTTGGCTCGCATTGGTTTCGTCATCGGATTTAACACATGACGAACTCCTGAACGTGTGACGTTCATCGCGATCTTCACAAACTCTTCTCTCGTCATTGTACTACTTTGTCCCGCAAGTGCGAGGTCGGCAAGCACAATGAGAACATTATTCCTAAAAATGGAATACGATGCTCCTTCAATCAATTCACGCAAGATACTTTGTCGGTCATAACTAAAATTTAGATCATGAACATTGACGACAACTTTTAATCCATCTTCAACAAAACGAAAACCAAAGAATTGCATTCCTGCCATTTGTTCGACAAGCGCTCGCATTTTTTCATACATTGGTTTTAATTTGTCTTTTTCCAAAAATAAAACCACTCCGTCCGAGTCCGTTCCACAAAAACGAAGGGGGAACTTTTTCAAAATAAAGTGGTTTATTTGGTCGATATTAATCTTTAACTTTTGCACTATCTTTTTGCTTTGTCGCAATTTTGCGTGTTTTAGCTTTTTTTGCTTTGATTTGTTTTGCTTTAATTTCTCGAGCAAAGTGGAATGCAAGTGTTTGCCCAATTTGTCACGATGAAGAGAAAATTCAGTAAACCGCGACTCCGGAGGCAACCGTAGCGACAATGAAGATGAATACAACTGCGAATACACCTTGCATAATAAATTGTCTTCTACGTGATTTTTTCTGTTGCGCTGATAGCAACTGTCCGCGTTGTTTTCGTAATTGTAGCAATAACGGTAACAACATCGTACAAATTTGCAACGGTAGGTAAACAACTAAGAGCGCAAAGTATGTTCAATGCCCAGCTAATACTTGTTGTCATGGTTGCTCAATCAATTTAATTGAACCAACTTGGGCAACTTTCAAGGCATGCGTTGAACGAACAACAGCATACATCGCGAATAGGAATGGCATTGAAGCAAAGGAAGCAATAATGGCTGAGAATGGTGAAATTCCTTCGCGTTTATATAGTTCCATTGTTTCCATTTGTTGTTTTTGTTTTGAAGCTGGATCTTTTTTACCAGCATATTTCGCTTGAATTTCAGCTTGTTTTGCTGAAACAGCTTGCATTCTTTCTTGGTTTTTTTGTGATTTTCAAGTAAATGCTAATACAATTCCACGACTCAAGAACGCTGTTAACAAGATCGCAAACAAGGCTGCAATCCCATAACTTGATTTTGATGCATCCATAATTCCAGCAGCATTTGTTCCTGAGAATAAACGAATGAATCCAACAAGGACGAAGGCGATTGGATAAACGAAGAATCCATAGTAAGGTGACTTACCAATTGTGAACGCCTCGCCTCAATTTGAAATCTGTAAGTAGTCATATTCGACAATGTCAGAACCACTTACCCCAAATCAATGAGTTTTATATCCTTGGTCATCTAACGAACGGATAACAATTTCAAATGACACTCCGGGACTATAAACTTTATTCCCCGTCATATCAGTTACTTGACTTACGGTGTAACTACTCATGAACATTTGTACACAACCTCATAACATCGACATCAAAAGGAAGATCATTAATGTGATTTTTGTTCATTTTCAAATTTCTTTGAATATTTTCTTAGTTTTATCTTTGGGACTTACACTGCCTTTGTTCAGGTATTTCCCATAGTCTTGTTTGTACATCTAAGATTCCCCTTTTTGTTTTCCGTCAAGCGCGATTAATTTTTGTTTTAATAGAATTAAATTATCTCGATAATCAAAATTAAAATATGTATTTCTTACAATAATTACAATTTTTTGTTTAATATTTTTTACATCCGGTAGTATTTCACGAACCATGGCTCGAACTTGCCTTTTGATTTTGTTTCTTGCAACTGCGTTGCCCAGTTTTTTTCCAACCGATATGCCGTAATGAAAATGATCATCACTTGGTGTCCGATAGATAAAAAATTGGTTTGTTTTCAAACAGTTACGTTTGCCAATTATGGTTTGAAACTCATAATTGTTTTTAATTATATTAATGTTTTTCATTTAATTAAGCAGAAAGTTTAGCGCGGCCTTTGGCACGTCTAGCTTTTAACACTTTACGTCCACCTTTAGTTGCCATGCGAGCTCTAAACCCATGGGTGTGGGCATGCTTAATTTTACTTGGTTGTCATGTTCTTTTCATTGCTTCTCACCTCTCAAAATATGCTACATTTCCATTAAAAATTATACATTATAAACACCCCTAAATGGGGATTTTTCGATACTTTTG